>CAYIUH010000019.1:0-8919 GCA_964366625.1 uncultured Candidatus Saccharibacteria bacterium | reverse complement strand
CCAAGTCCGGCATTTCTGCTCATTTCGGCGCAGATATTGCTCTCGTTACCACCAATCATGGCGACTACAATGGCCTGGAACAACTAAGCCATGGGGAGCGAACCCCCTTTGCCATTACGGGTCCCGGAGATTATGAGGTCAAGGAAATTTTTATCAAGGGCGCAATTTCTGATTCGTTGATTGATGGTAAAAAATATATTAACACTATCTACTCTCTAATTATAGACAACATTAATATTGCATTTTTAGGAGCATTATCGAGTGGAGAATTATCAAAGGAGGCGCACGAAACGATCAACAGTCCAGACATTTTTTTTGTTCCGGTCGGAGGTAAGGATTTACTAGATGCTAAAACTGCCGCCAAACTTGCTCTATCCTTTGAACCCAAAATGATTATCCCAATGGACTATGACAACGTCACCTTGAAAACATTTTTAAAGGAAGCCGGAGAAGAAAAAGCAGAAGCTGTGGATAAACTTACATTAAAGAGAAAGGATTTAGAAGGGAAGGAGGGCGAAGTGGTCGTTTTATTAGCAACCTAATTTTATAAAATATAATGCGAAAAATTATTCACAATCTAAGACAACAGCCAGAAGAAGTTCGCAGGCACATTTTGCATATTCTTACTGTTATTTGCGGGGTAGTTCTTTTGGTTTTTTGGGTTTATTCATTGGGTTCAAACATTATCAACTCTGAGATGCAGGCAAAGATAGAAGAGGACTTAGAACCGTTTTCAGCATTAAAGGGCAACATCATTGGTGGTTATCAAAGCATCATCAATTCGGATTTAAATTTGCCCGAATAGAAATTATTTTATAAATAAAAATGGCAAAGCATACAAAAGAAGAAATCAATAAGGAAAACGAGAGGGATTCAATCATGCCGGTCGATGTTGTGTCCGAGATGAAAGAATCATACTTGGCTTATGCCATGTCGGTGATTACTTCACGAGCCCTGCCGGATGTGCGAGATGGGCTTAAGCCAGTGCATCGAAGAATTCTTTTTGCTATGCATGAAATGGGACTGACTGTGTCTGCCCGTTTTAGAAAATCAGCGGCGGTGGTTGGAGATGTGCTCGGAAAATATCATCCGCATGGAGATGTGGCGGTCTATGATTCGATGGTTGGCAAGGCGCAAGAATTTTCTTACCGATATCCGTTTATTTTAGGACAGGGGAATTTTGGCTCGATCGATGGGGACAATGCCGCGGCAATGCGATATACAGAAGCAAAAATGTCTAAAATTTCGAGTGAACTCTTGCGTGATCTTGAAAAAGAAACAATCGATTTTCGACCAAACTACGATCAGACACGCAAAGAGCCGACAGTCTTTCCTTCTTCTGTGCCAGCGCTACTTCTAAACGGCACGCTTGGTATTGCAGTTGGCATGGCAACGAATATTCCATCACACAATCTAGGAGAAGTACTTGATGCCACTGCGCATTTAATAGAAAACAACGATAGCACCACTGAAGACTTGATGCAGTTTATCAAAGGTCCGGATTTTCCAACTGGAGGGATCGCCTATGGATGGAAGGACATGCTTCATGCGTATTCTTCCGGTCGGGGCGGGGTTGTTTGTCGAGGTGAAGCGGAAATTACAGAAGATAAAAATGGTAATCCGCAAATCGTCATCACCTCCATTCCATTTCGGGTCAACAAGGCGAATTTAATAATGGCGATTGCAGAATTAGTACAGGAGAAGAAAATCGAGGGGATCAAAGGTCTGCGTGATGAATCAACCAAAGACATTCGCATCGTGATTGACTTGAAGGGGAACGCTCATCCGGAAAAAGTTTTAAATTATATTTATAAAAATACTCAACTTGAATCGAATTTTAATTTTAATATTGTAGCGCTCGTTGACGGTGTGCCACAGACACTCTCACTCAAGTCCATTCTAGAGCAATTTATTTTACACAGAAAAGAAGTGGTGAAGAGGCGAAGCATTTATGATTTACGCAAAGCGGAAGAACGGGAGCATATATTGCTCGGGCTTAAAAAAGCGCTTGATAAAATAGATCGGGTTATCACAATAATTCGAGGATCCAAAAATTCCCAGATCGCCAAGCTGAATTTGATGAAAGAATTTAAGTTTTCAGATTTGCAAGCTGCTGCAATTCTCGAGATGAAACTTTCCAAGTTGGCGGGGCTAGAGAGGAAAGCGGTAGAAGACGAGCTTAAAGAAAAACAAAATTTTATAAAAGAAATGAAGGACATTCTAGCCAGCCCGAAAAGAGTGTTGAAAATTATCAGCGATGAATTAAAAGAAATTAGAGAAAAGTACAGTGATGAAAGACGTACTAAAATTGTAAAAGGGGGCGTCAAAGAAATTTCCGACGAAGACTTGGTGCCGGAGAAGGAAACGATGCTGGTGCTTACTGCCGGAGGGTATGTGAAATGCACGGATCCGTCCGAGTATCGTGCGCAGAAGCGCGGAGGAGTCGGAGTTATTGACCTTGAAACCAAAGAGGAGGATTTTGTTACCATGCTTGTGTCCGGTTCGACTCATGATGATTTACTTTTCTTTACCAACTCGGGCAAGGTTTATCAAATGAAAATGTATGAAATTCCTGAAGGTCGCAGAGCAACGAAAGGAAAATCCATTATGAATTTCCTGGCGCTCAACGCAGAAGAGAAAGTTACTTCAATTCTGGCGATAAAAAAAGAAAATAAATCTTTACCCACATCACTCATGTTGGCGACCAAAGACGGCACCGCCAAGAAAATGGCAAGTGGAAGCTTTAATGACGTCCGTCGCAGTGGTATCATTGCGATTCGTTTGGATAAAAATGATCAGCTCATTTCTGCTCTCATAACTGAAAAAGGGGATGAGGTAATGGTGGCAACAGCCCAAGGTCAGTCTATTCGTTTTAAAGAATCCGATGTGCGTGAAATGGGCAGAACGGCTGGTGGGGTTACTGGTATCAAACTTAAAAAAGGTGACGAGGTGATTGGAGTTGATATTGTAAGGAAGGATCAAAAGGCGGGGGCGTTTCTTACTATGAGCGCAAATGGTTTCGGTAAAAAAACTAATTTAAAAGAATACAAAGTTCAAAGACGCAGTGGTTCTGGAATTAAAACTGCAAAAGTTACTGCAAAAACAGGGAAACTCATTGTTGCGAAAGTTTTAACTGGTGAAGAGCAGGAATTAATTGCCATGTCCAAAAAAGGGCAGGTCATTCGTACAGCGCTCAAAGATATTCCCAATCTCGGTCGTCAGACTCAAGGCGTAACCGTCATGCGCCTTCGTTCCGGCGACGGCATCGCTTCACTGGCGTGCATCTAAGAAAAGTGTCAAAGACCGTCTTTGACATTGAAATTTAGCGTTTGTTCTATGAGATTTTCG
The DNA here is from genome assembly GCA_964366625.1 of uncultured Candidatus Saccharibacteria bacterium. Lineage (GTDB taxonomy): Bacteria > Patescibacteriota > Minisyncoccia > Phycocordibacterales > UBA9973 > UBA9973. The sequence continues at coordinate 5,571 of CAYIUH010000019.1, read as the reverse complement.
ACACTCCCAAAAGTTTCCAGTAAAAATTTCTTATTAATAATTGGCAAGTTTCGTTCAGAAGCATAATCACTATAACTACTCCATTTATAATCTTTTGGGTGTTTCACTAGCTTATCTTTTATAGGATTCATATGAATATAGCATGGTGTCCACATTAATTGAGAATGATTTTCTACTAATACGGCTTTAAATTTATCTTGAAATACATGACCTACTCTTTTGTGTTTTTTATTTACATATTTAGAATAGCTGGTACAAAGTTTTGACATAAAATTTGAAATTGAAATATTCCCAACTTGTTCTATCAATAAATGAAAATGGTTGGGCATGAGACAGAAAGCGTAGAGTTTGAAATTATTTTTATCTGTTTCAGTGATCCTGATTCTAGAGTAGGGCATAGCTAGTAACTTTTCTTTATTTAATTCCTTTTCAGTAAATCCAAAGCAAAGTCCGAGTCTAAAAAGAAAAGCTCTATGATCTTGATCATCAAAAAATATTTTTTCCTTATTATTTCCTCTATTATAAATATGCACTATCACTCCAGAGGCGAATTTTCTATAATCTCTTTTACTCACTGATACATTATGTCAAAGACGGTCTTTGACAGCAAGTGATTTTTGTTAATAACTTCAATGCAAATTAGGTTTTTTAGTACTATAATTAAACAATGTTCTCCGATCCGGTGAAAAATTTAAAAGCTTTTGGAATACACGAGGACAATATTGTGGCGGATTTGGGAGCGGGAACGGGGTACTATTCTGTGGCTCTAGGACATATAGTGACACGGGGTAAAGTTTATGCGGTTGAAATAAATAAAGACTTTCTCGAAACAATAAAACATAAAGTCAAAGAGGCGCATCTTAATAATGTAGAAATTCTTTGGGGAAATGTTGAGAAGCGGGGAGGGACAAAGATCAAAGACGGTGTCATAGACGCGGTAATTGCCTCTAATATTCTTTTCCAAGTCGAAGACAGGGAAAATTTTATTTTAGAAATAAAAAGAATACTAAGACCCAGGGGCAGAGTGCTTCTTATAGACTGGTCCTCGGATTCTCCTCTTATGGGTTCGAAACACGCTGTACCTGAGAGAGAGGCATTGCGAATATTTGAGAAAGAAAATTTTATTTTGGAGCGAAGGATTGATGCCGGAGAGCATCATTATGGTATGATATTAATAAAGTCATAAGTAATATGAAAGAGTTAATATGAAGGGAAATTTTCAAATCATAAGCATTGTTATTTTTATCGCCTTGGCTGTTTTCGGCGTTTTAGTTTTTTCGGGAACTATACCGATCGGTGGTGATGACGAGCCCGGAGCTTTAGGTACTGTTACTTTGTGGGGGACGGTCAAGTCTGGAGTTATGTTGCCACTTTTAGAAAAGTTTAATACAGAAAATCAGGCCTTCGTTTTGAAATATGTTGAAAAGTCCGCCAACACCCTAGACGCAGAACTGCTTGAAGCCCTGGCAGATGATGTGGGTCCAGACCTGCTCTTCCTTCCTGACGATTTGGCGTTTCATTATACTAATAGAATTTTTACCATTCCATACGAGAGTTACCCGCTTGCCTCATTTAAGAAGAACTTTGCCGGCGCTGGAGAAGTATTTCTAAATTCAAGAGGCGCCATGGCCTTCCCCCTTTCTATTGATCCATTAATGATGTATTACAATCGTAGTATTTTAGATGCCAATGCCGTTGTTTTTCCGCCAGCGTCATGGGATGAATTATTAGCTCTTGTTCCAACTCTCGTCAAAAAGGATGATTCAAATAAAATAACAAAAAGCGCAGTTGCCCTGGGGCATTTTTCTAATGTTGTCCACGCCAAGGATATCCTCGCTACTTTGTTCATGCAGGGAGGGAATTCCATTATAGTCGAACAAGACGGACTTTTTAAGTCTAGCTTGAACACGTCTTCGACAGAATACAATCCCGACCCAATTTTAGAATTTTTCATAAATTTTGCCAATCCAATAGGGAATTCTTATTCTTGGAATAAATCTTTTCCCAATTCCGATGTTGCTTTTTCTAGAGAGGACTTGGCATTTTATTTCGGTTTTGCGAGCGAGCTGGCATCGTTGGTTAACAGAAATCCCAACCAGAATTTCTTCGTTGCGCCATTTCCACAACTAGAGGGAACTAATTTCAAACTAACAGGCGCGCATGTTACCGGTATATCCATCTTGGCTTCTTCGAAAAATTTCAACACCGCTTTTACTGCCGCTAGTAAAATGGCAACAGGAGAATTTGCCAGAGAATTTGCCCTGGCTCTCGGGCTAGCGCCAGCTCGTCGGGATTTACTGAAAACAAAACCCAAGGATGCATACTCGCCGATTTTTTACGATTCAGCTCTTTTTGCCAAGAGTTGGCTTGATCCATCACCCAAAAACACCAATGAAATTTTTCGCCGCATGATCGAAGCAACATTATCAAACAGCGCATCTGTCGATGATGCGATCTCTGACGCAGACGGAAGACTCAATTTATTATTACTCAAATAAAAATGAAAAAATTCTTAATTTCCGCGCTTATTTTTCTTCTTCTGACTGTGCCCATATTTTCTTTTGCCCAACAAAATCCGCCAGCATGGGGAGGGCTGATTCCTTGCAGCAACACAGCGGAAGTTGATCCGAGCGCCGTTACTCCCAAAGGAAAATGCGATTTTAACGCCTTTATGAAATTAATTGACAATATAATTAAATTCCTGCTTTTTACTTTAGCCATACCGATTGCCGCAATAATGTTTTTTTATGCCGGATTGCTTTTAGTAACTGCGGGCGAGGAAACCGCCAGTGCCAGAACCAAGGCCAAAGGGATTTTCACCAATGCGGTTTTTGGTCTCGTCTTGGCCGCCGCCGCCTGGCTCATTATCAGGACAATATTATCAATACTGGGGTATCAGGGGGATTGGATTGGATTTCCATCATTATAATTTATTCCTCTATCTCACACTGTGGATTTTGCTTTAAATTTAGCTTCAAGATATAATTAATTAATATATGAATTTTTTAAAAATAAATTTCGTTGTCATTCTTTTTTTACTGCTTTTGGTTGCTTTGCCTTTCATTTCTTTTGCTCAAGGCGACCCTGTGGTTGGCACGACTCCGATCCTCAATAATAAAATCACTAATCCAATACCCAATGTCCCAACTGTTCAAAAATTCATCGAGGTTTTTCTGCAAGGTGTGCTTAAAATCGGCTTTCCTGTCGTCGCCTTTGCCCTCATCTACTGCGGTTTCCTTTTTGTGAAGGCTCAAGGTAAACCGGAAGAACTAACCAAAGCCAAAGATGCCTTGCTTTATACATTGATAGGCGCAGCGATACTCCTCGGGTCGTGGGCTATTGCCATACTTATTGCAGACACTGTTTTGACATTATAAATAATTATTAATTTATAAATTATGAAAAAATTTTTATTTCAATTCATACCCCTGTCTCTCTTTATGGCCTTTTTTCCGCTTTCCGCCTTTGCTCAATTCTATCGCAGGAGTTTTTGTTTCGGTCTAGAAGGAGGATTAAATGAACTATTGTGCAGATTAAGCGGGGTTCTTAATTCTGTTTTGCCGGTTTTGGTCGCTTTGGGTGTGGTTTATCTGGTTTGGGGGATTGTTCAATACTTCATCAGAGACAACGAAGAAGCCAAGAAAGCGGGAAGGGACAGGATAATTTTCGGTATTATTGGTCTTACGGTGATTATAAGTGTCTGGGGGCTTGTGTATTTAATTACGGATACTTTCTATACCGAAGCTCCCGGTCCGACTGGCCTGGACCTTCAAAATTTATTGCCTTAATTAACAAAATAATAATCAATCAGCTCGACGATTCTGGATCATAATGATAAAATAAAACCATGAAAAATCAAATAAAAAAATTAGCAAAATTCGTTTCAATATCTTCTTTTATTTTTTTTCCTCCTTTGATGGCGCTTGCTCAAAGTGGCGAGGTTCCTGTGGAAAATGCTCCGACTGGTTTAACTGGTGTGATTGTTAACATTAATGATTTCCTCCGCAACCTCCTTCCGCTTTTGGTCGCCATTGGGGTTATTTATTTTATCTGGGGAGTAGTGCGGTATATGATCGCTGACAGCGATGAAGCCAAGACGAAAGGGAAAGACAGAGTAATTTATGGCATCATTGGTCTTGCGGTGATTATAAGTGTCTGGGGGCTTGTGTATCTTGTGGCTGAAACCTTGGGGGTGGAGCAGAAATTTGCGCAAGATGTTACCAACCTTGTGATTGAACAGACAGAGAATACTTGCGTATTGGGAGGCAAGGTTCAAGGATTATTGAATTACGCTACTTGCATCATTCGTCAGTCTGTTATTCCATTCATCTTTGCTATTGCCATGGTTATGTTTATCTGGGGCGCTGTTAAATTTTTCATCATTGATGCCGATGAAGAAGCTAAGCGGGCGCAAGGCAAGGAATTTATGATTTGGGCTGTAATAGCTCTGACAGTGATGATCAGCGTCTGGAGTTTAGTAAAGATTCTTGGAACCACTTTTGGACTCGATACGGGTTTTCTTCCTTCAGTTGGCCCATAGTTTGCCTTTTGTTTTTATTATGTTGGTGATATAATTAGTAAATATTATTAATTAGTGGCAGGTCGTTAAATTATTAGAAAAATAAATCTCGTTAGAATTTACAAAACGAGAGAAATATTATAAAAAAGAAAATGAAAAAGAAATTAATGGTTTTGTCAGGTTTTGTTATGGGGTTGGCGCCAGTTATTGCGTTAGCGCAGACAACCGGAGGCACTCCCCCTAGATGTGTTTCCGGTCAAGGTGTTACAACCATTCAGACCTTTTTGTGTAAAATAGCGGATATTTTGAGCGCTATTATTCCTATCCTTATAATCTTGGGAGTGATTTATTTTATCTGGGGAGTTATAACTTATGTTATTGCTTCTGATGAAGAGGCTAAGAAAGCGGGAAGGGACAGGATAGTTTTCGGTATCATTGGTCTTGCGGTAATCATTGCTGTGTGGGGACTTGTCAAGATATTGACGAATACTTTCGGACTTAGTAATTCACAACAAATCAATTTTCCAACTACGCCTTACTAGAAAATATTTAAAGGTTGCCAACTTCATAAAGTTATAAAGAATATATGGATTTTTTTCTAGATTTTTTCTCCACTAAGGTGGCTTATGCGGGTCGTCTGGATGAATTCTTGCAGAACGTTAACACTCAAATCGTCAACCCCCTCATTGCGTTCCTCTTTGCTCTGGCGGTAGTGTATTTTCTTTACGGTGTTTTTCAATTTTTTTCTAATCAGAAAAACGAAGAAAGCAAAACAACAGGCAAGAATCATATGCTCTGGGGAGTTGTCGGCATCACTATCATGGTGGGTATCTGGGCTATTTTGAATATTATTTTAAGCACTTTCGGCATTGATAAAAATATTAAAATTAATCAAACAGGGAACAAAGGTACAGTAGAAGTTACATTACCTCCATACACTCCTCCATCTCCTAATAATCTAAGATAATTATTATTTACGAAACTCTAAAAATATCAACTTTCTTCCGGTACGGATTTTTTGAAGCTTAAAAAATCCTGAAGTTCTCGGCTCG
>CAYIUH010000018.1:0-9863 GCA_964366625.1 uncultured Candidatus Saccharibacteria bacterium | reverse complement strand
TCGGCCAATCAGATCCATCAAGGAGGAAAAATCAAGAGCACAAAAAAAAGAAATAATTTTATTAAATGGCTGAATCAGATGGAGTACGAAGTTTTTGGTATTCCAAAGCCTGACATTACTTTGTATTTGGATTTGCCCACCAAAATTGTCTTGCGACTTTTAAAGCATCGTGAAAGCAGTAAGATGAAACGAGCTTATTTGAAAAAGAAAAAAGATGTTCATGAGAACGATGTTGATTTCTTAATAAATTCTCGCAAAAGTGCGATCTGGCTTTCGAAGTTTTTGAAAAATTTTATCAAAATTGATTGTGCCCCAAAGGGTGAGATTTTAAAGAGAGAAATAATCCACGAAAAAATTTATGAAAAGGTTAAAAGAATTTTAAAATAAAATGAGAATCCCAATAGTAAACGAACAAGATGAAATAATAGAATACAAAGAACGAAATGACGCCTTGCGTGGAGATATTCGTCGCATTGTTTCTCTTAGTGTGTTTAATGAAAAAAGAGAAGTTCTTATCGCAAAAAGACAAGCAAATAAAATATTAGACCCAAACAAGTGGGGTCCTTCCGTGGCAGGCACTGTTGACGAGGGGGAGGATTATGACTCCACTGTTGTGAAAGAAGCAGAAGAGGAAATAGGATTAAAAAATATAAAACCAATTTTTTTAAAAAAATATTTTTATGAAACGAATAACGCTCGTCGTTTCAGTAGTGTCTATTATGTTATTATAAATTCCAGAGAGAGAGAGTTCTTTTTGCAAAAAGATGAGGTTGCTGAAGTTAAATGGATTAGTGTGCAAGACTTAATTGAGTGGGTAAATAAAAATCCAGACGATTTTACCCCAAGTTTTCCAAAAGGTTCACTTAATAACATTAAAGAAATTTACGAAAAAATTAAAAATGAAACTAAAAGTTAAAAAACTTCATAAAAATTCTAAGCTTCCAACCCATGGACATCCGGGTGATGCAGGGATGGATTTCTATTGTTTCGAGGATGTGATTTTTCCACCCGGGAAACAAGAAAGAGTTCACACTGGAGTGGCGGTTGAAATTCCAGAAGGTTTCGTGGGTCTGATTTGGGATAAGTCTAGTATTTCTTTTAATTTAGGACTCAAGGTTATGGGTGGGGTGATAGATTCTAGTTATCGAGGGGAGATTATAATGAACTTACTGAATGTTTCTGATAAAGAAGTTTTAATGACCAAAGATCATAAAATTGCGCAGATGGTTATCCAAAAATTTGAACATTGTGATATTCTAGAGGTAGAGGAGCTTTCGGAGACTGTGCGAGGTCATGGGCGAGAAGGAAGTACGGGGCATAAATAATTTATGAATATTCAAGAAGAAATAAAAAATTTAATAGAAGGCGCTTTAAAGGAAATTGACTTACCTGGCTTTTTTTTTACTGTGACACATCCCAAAAATTTTGAATTCGGTGATTACAGTACTGAATTATTAGTAAGAATGGGGCCATTGAGTGTTAACGAAGATAAAATTTTAAGTTATTTAAATAAACACAAGTCAGATAACATTGAAAAAATAGAAATAAAACTTATGTTTATTAATTTTTATTTATCCCCAAAGTTTTTCCGTGGCAGTGTTGAAGAAATTTTAAATAATAAAAATTTTGCAGAAAATCATCTTTTTTCTGGCAAGAAAATAATGGTGGAATATACCGACCCGAATCCTTTCAAACCTTTTCACATCGGGCATTTAATGACAAACGCAATAGGGGAATCAATAGCGAGAATCCTCGAACACTCTGGTGCCACCGTTTCACGGGCAAATTATCAAGGTGATGTCGGTCTGCATGTAGCCAGAGCTATTTGGGGTTTACAAAAACGGGGATTGCCAAATCCAGACCTTTCAACTGCCGAAAAATCAAATTACATAGGAGAATGTTATTCCTTGGGTGCCGAAGAATATGGACCTATCCATTTAGGTAACGAAGAAAAAGAATCTCCTGCTAAAAAAGAAATAGATGAAATAAATAAAAAAATTTATGATAAGACTGATGCAAAAATAAATAAGATATACGATTGGGGTTTCAAGGTAACGATGGAAGCGTTTGAAGACTTATACAAAATACTTGGCACAAAATTTGATTTCTATTTTCTTGAAAGTCAAATGGCGCCGATCGGAGAGAGTGTTGTCAGAGAGAATTTGGGAAAAATATTTAAAGAAAGCGAGGGGGCGATCGTTTTTAAAGGAGAAGAACATGACCCCAAACTCCATACCAGAGTTTTCATTACCTCACATAATTTACCAATGTATGAAACCAAGGAGCTTGGGCTAACATTGGAAAAATTTAGAACGAAGCCCGACATGAATCTTTCTCTGGTTGTGACTGCCAACGAGCAAGCGGACTATATGAGAGTGGTCGCTAAGGCGATTTCCTTAATTTATCCTGAGTATACCGACAAGATGAAGCATATTGTACACGGGATGATGCGTTTTACTTCTGGTAAAATGTCTTCCCGGAAAGGGAATATAATTACAGGAGAATCTTTGATTCGTGACACTATATCTCTAGTTACAGAAAAAATAAAAGACCGAGAGTGGGGGGAGGAAATGAAAAATAAAACTGCTGAACAAGTTGGTGTGGCAGCAATAAAATATTCCATTTTAAAACAGTCAACCGGGGGAGACATCGTGTATGATTTTGAAAAGTCTATTTCCTTTGAGGGGGACTCTGGGCCATACTTGCAATATTCTTATGTTCGGGCAAGATCAGTGTTAGAGAAAGCGACGCAAGAAAATATTTTTCCTGATCCGCACCAGGAGTCCGCACCTGCTGAAATTTTTGAAGTAGAAAAAATGTTATATAAATTTGAAGAAGTTGTTCTGCGTTCTGCAAAAGAATACGAACCCCACTACATTGCTAATTATCTTATCGAGCTCGCTAGATCTTTCAATAGTTTTTATGGCTCTACTATTATAGTAAATAAAGAAGACAAAACTTCTCCATACAAAGTTGCGCTCACCTTTGCTTTCTCTTTTGTTATGAAAAAAGGTCTTCATCTTCTCGGCATCGAAGCTCCAGAGAGGATGTAGAGTATTATATGAAACAAAATCTGCTAGAAAAAGTACAATTAAATAGGTCGGAACAACTAAGTCTAATTGCATGGGTCTCTCACCAGACTTGGATGAAGCAAGCGAGTAGGGATAAAGGGATCCCAATAGAAAAACTTTCCAAAGAAGTATCAGACGGCGACAAAGAGAGAGCCGAGGATGCATTGAATGCGCTAGAAGAAAGAAAACTAAAAATAAAAACAGAAGCTATAAATCTTTTAGCTAAAAGGTCTCATGATATGTGGCTAAATTTTAGAAAAGAACAAGGTTCTCCCGAGTTGGTTAGGATTGAACCAGAAAATCATGACTATGAAAGAGCAAAAGACATCATAAATGCGCTTCAAGCTTGCGGAGCTCTTTCTTTTAATGAATAATCTGTTATAATAAACACACAAGCATTGAAGGGAAAATCGCCCCGGAGCACTGAGAAGAAAGCGAAAGCTGTAGACCTCAGCGGGTAAGCCCGTTATAGCAGTAATGAGAGTCCCGCTAAAGACGGGTAAAAACCAAGGTGGTACCACGGCGAAGCCCGTCCTTGTGCAATTATTTTTTAGTTGCGCGAGGACGGGCTTTTAATTTTATGGCAGAAGAAAATTTAAACAACAAAAAAAGCAAAACAGCTTTACGAGAGGAAAAAGTTCTGGAATTTTGGCGTGAGAATAAAATTTTCAAAAAATCTCTAGAAAAAAAGTCGCCCAAGGGAGAATTTATTTTCTATGAAGGTCCGCCGACAGCCAATGGCAATCCGGGAATGCATCATCTTGAAGCGCGCGCTTTCAAGGACGCTATTCCAAGATATAAGACTATGCGTGGATATCATGTGCGCAGGAAGGGCGGATGGGATACGCACGGATTGCCGGTAGAGCTTCAAGTAGAAAAAAAGTTGGGGTTAAATTCTAAGAAATCTATTGAAGAATATGGTGTCGCAAAATTTAATCAAGAATGCAAGAAAAGTGTCTGGGAGTATCTCGACATTTGGAATAAATTTACAGAACGTATTGGTTTTTGGCTGGATCAAGAGAATCCATATATTACGTACGAAAATAATTATATTGAGTCTTTATGGAATGTTGTGAAGAAAGTTGATGATCAAGAACTTTTATACAAAGATTATAAAGTTGTGCCTTGGTGTCCGAGATGTGGGACAGTTCTCTCTTCACACGAGCTTGCGCAGGGGTACGAAGATGTGAAAGATTTATCGGTCTATATAAAATTTCATCTTAAGCCAGAGCAAAAATTTGGTAAAAATAAAATTACTGGAGACTCCACTTGTATTCTTGCTTGGACCACAACGCCGTGGACATTGCCTGGGAATGTTGCGCTTGCGGTGGGGAGGGATATTGATTATGTGAAAGTCCAAAGTGGGGAAGAAATATACATATTAGCCAAAGAACGCACAAACATTTTACCTGAAGGATATAAAATTTTAGAAGAAATAAAAGGTAAAAATTTAATTGGTCTGGAATACGAACCACTTTTCCCATTTTTTGCCGATACTATTTCCGAGGGCGAAAAACCTAAATTAAAAAATGCATATAAAGTTTATGCTGCGGATTTTGTTATTACCGAAGATGGTACTGGAATAGTACATACGGCAGTAATGTATGGACAGGAGGATTTTGAATTGGGTACTAAAGTTGGCCTACCCAAACATCATACCGTAAATATCGAAGGGAAATTCATCAAAGGGACTGGTTTTCTCGAAGGTAGATTTGTAAAAGAGAAGGATGAAGCTAGGAAACCGACTCTCGATGTGGACATCATAAAATATCTTACCGAGAAAAATTTATTTTTCTCTAAAGAAAATTATCAACATTCTTATCCACATTGCTGGCGTTGTCACACGGCTCTTATTTACTATGCCCGAGATTCTTGGTATATCAAGATGTCTGATCCGAAAATCAAGAAACAATTAATCAGCGAAAATAAAAAAATAAATTGGGAGCCGACGTATACTCGTGATGGGCGTTTCGGTGAATGGTTGAGAGAGATCAAGGACTGGGCGATTTCTCGAGAACGGTATTGGGGGACACCACTGCCGGTGTGGTTCTGTGAAAAATGTGGCAAGAAACACGTTGTCTCCGGTATAGAAGATTTAAAGAAGAAAACTAAACAATCCAACAATAAGTATTTTGTCATGCGACATGGTGAGGCAGAAAATAATGCAAAGAATATTTATTCTTCAAATCAAGAAATCAATCATCTAACGGGGAAAGGCCGTGCTGAAGTTTTAAAAACAGTGCAAGACTTTAAAAACATAAAAATTACAAAGATTATTTCTTCTCCGTTTTTGCGAACGAGAGAAACGGGGGAAATAGTGGCGGATCATATTGGTTTTCCAAAAGAAAAAATAATCTATGATCAAAGGATTAGAGAATTAGAGTTCGGTGATTTTGCTGAACGTCCAGTTTCGGATTATTGGGATTATATGAAGGACAAAGTTTGGGAATTTGATACGAAAGTTCCCGGCGGAGAAAGTTTCCAAGATGGGAAAAAACGTTTCGGAGATTTCTTATATGATATTGATAAAGAAAATCAGAATGAAACTATACTTATAATTTCACACGGATTATCTGTGGAATTGATTCCAGCCATTATCGAAGGAGCTGACAAGAAACGTTCATTGGAAATTTTAAATTCACAACTAAAGAATAAAACAGCTTCACTTCACCGAGAACATAAATTTATTTCACTTCCTCACAATGATGATTATGAGCTTGATCTACATCGACCATATATTGATGGAGTAACTTTAATTTGTACTCATTCGGCAGGTTCAGGACAAGCTTGTGGGGGTGAGATGGTGCGTATCGAGGAGGTTATGGATGTCTGGTTCGATTCTGGGGCAATGCCTTTTGCTCAAGATCACTTTCCATTCGAATCCCAACAAAAACAAGCTTGGTATAAGATGGGAAATAAAAAAATTCAAGAAATTTTATACCCTGCTGATTATATTTGCGAAGCAATAGATCAGACTCGTGGATGGTTTTATACTTTGCACGCCGTGGGGGTGTTGATGGGGAAAGGTCTTGCTTACAAAAATGTAATTTGCCTTGGGCATTTACTTGATACCAAGGGCAAGAAAATGTCTAAATCTATTGGCAATATCGTTGATCCATGGGAAATGATTAAAAAATATGGAGTAGATACACTGCGTTTCTGGATGTATTCGGTCAATCAACCCGGCGAGTCTAAAAATTTTGATGAGAAAACTGTCTTGTTATTGCATCAACAAGTTTTCGGATTACTTTATAATGTACTGGCTTTTTATGAACTTTATCCTATGTCCAAAGATATTTCAGAGCAAACAAAATCAAAAAATATTTTAGACACTTGGATTTTATTGAGACTTGATGAATTGATAGAACTCTCAACTAAAAATCTGGACAATTATAAATTGCTTGAACCAACCAGAGCCATTAGAGATTTTATCAACGATCTCTCGACTTGGTATCTGCGTCGTTCTCGAGAGAGAATAAAAAATGGTGACAGAGATGCCAGACAGACTCTTTATTTTGTATTAAAAAATTTAGCAAAAATTATGGCGCCCTTTGCGCCTTTTACGGCAGAGGATATCTGGCTTAGATTAAAAAATGACGAGGATGTCGAAAGTGTGCATCTAGTGGAGTGGCCCACCTTCGCTAAAGCTACGGCGGGCACAGCCAAAGTTCTAGAAGAAATGTGTAAAGTTAGAGAAATTGTATCGCTGGGTCTTGAAGCCAGACAGAAAGCAAAAATACAAGTCCGCCAGCCACTAAATGAGTTGAAAGTTAAGAATGTAAAGTTGCCAGAAGAGTATTTGGAATTGATTAGAGAAGAATTGAATGTTAAAAAAATACTGCAAGATAATAAACTTACGGAAGAAGTTTGGCTGGACACGCAAATAACTCCCGCACTCAAAGCCGAAGGAGAGTATCGTGAATTTATACGCGAACTTCAGGATAGACGCAAGAAACTTGGGCTTAAACCCGGAGATAAAATGGCTATGAACATACAAGAAATTTATAAAAAATACAAAATTCAACCAAGTTTACAAGAGCACATGTTGCGAGTGGCGGCTGTGGCATCTTTGATTTGTGATAATTTTAACGAACCACTTCCAAAAGAAGAGATTATTACAGCATGCTTGCTTCACGATATGGGGAATATTATTAAGTATAACTTTGATTATCTTCCAGAATTTTTTCAGCCGGAAGGATTAGAATATTGGCAAAATGTAAAAAATGAATATATCAAAAAATATGGGAATAATGAATCCAAAGCTCACGAAAAAATTGCGCAGGAAATTAGTATTTCGGAAAAAATCATTTATTTTATTGGGCACATTGACTTTGGACAGGCCGATAAACAGAAAAATAATAATGATTTTAGTATTAAGATAATTAATTATGCCGACTGGCGTGTTGATCCTCATGGGGTTGTGTCCTGCGAAGATCGTATGGTGGAAGCTCAAAATCGTTACAAACGCAGTGAAACAAAAGAGGCAGAGAGGAGTAATCTTATAGAATGTGGTAAAGAAATCGAAAGACAAATTTTTACTAAATGTAAAATAAAGCCAGAAGATATAAATAATGAATCTGTGAAAGATATGATTTCGAGCTTGAGGAATTTCGTGATAAAATAAAAGCATGAATCCTGTTAGAAATTCTATAAACGGGAGATTAAACGAGTAACTATTATTAGTAAAATTTTTAACGGGATGAAAATAAAAAAGCTAGGACATTGTTGTTTTGTGGTAGAACCCAAGGCGGGTATTCGCATCATGACTGATCCGGGAGCTTTTTCTTCAACTCAGAATGAAGAGAAAAATATTGCAGCCATATTGATTACTCATGAACATCAAGATCATTTACATATCGAGTCTTTAAAAAAAGTTTTAGAAAATAATAAATCGGCGATTGTTATTACGAATACTGCGGTAGGGAAATTACTTGAAGAAGCTGGTATTAAATACATAAAAATCGAAGAAGGCCAGAAATATAATCTAGATGGGGTAAATATTTCTGGCTTTGGTAATTTACATGCCGAGATATACCAGACTTATGGGCAAGTGCAGAATACGGGGTATATGATAAATGAACTATGCTATCCGGGGGACGCTTTTTCTTACCCAGATCACCATATAGATATTCTTGCTTTACCGGTGACAGGACCATGGATGAAAATAAAAGATGCAATAGAGTATGCAAAAAATATCAATCCACGAATTGTATTCCCAGTGCATGATGCTCACATCCATGACTGGGCGAAATTTATCTGGAGTGTTCCAGAAAAATTATTGGATGAAGTAAAAATTAAATTTAAAAAGCTAGAACTTAACAAAGAGGAAGAATTATAAAATATTTTTAACTAAAGTTTTCATTTGCTAATAGACACGGTCGTTGCCAATATGCTATTATGTATTATATGAAAATTATCGACAAAGAATCTAGCTCAGGTAAAATAATTCGTGCTTTGGGCATGGGTGTTGGAATTACGATCGCTCTTTCGAATAGGAGAAAAAGCTATCAGATTAGCCAAGTTTTGATAAAAGAAATTTTTGATCAAGATAAAAAACCAAAAAACTTAACTGGTTGCTTCTATCGATTACGCAAACAGAAATTAATAGATTTTAAAGAGAAAACCCATTGTGATGAGATTGTTCTTACGGAAAACGGAAGGCAAATATTTTTGAGATTTAATTATGAAGAAATGAATATAAAAACTCCAAAAATCTGGGATAAAAATTTTCGCATCATTGTTTTCGATATTCCAGAAAAAAAGAGAAACGCTCGTGACTCCTTGAGAGAAAAAATGAAAGAATTGGGGTTTGTTAGGTTTAATGATAGCGTCTGGGTTTATCCATTTCCATGTCAAAAGGAAATTGATTTTATCGCAAATTATTGGGGGATAGGTAAGTATGTACACTTTATATTGGCTCGAGATATCACCAACAGAGATTTACTAGAAAGATCTTTTAATCTGTAATTGTTTTTTAATTAACGTAATAACAGCGGTCGTGGTTATTACGTTATCTGTTTTTTTCTTATTTTTATTTCTAACTGATTGTGATAAAATAAAACTATGAAAAAAGTTTTTATTATTCATGGATTTAGGGGTGCACCCAACGGAAGCTGGAAATCGTGGCTTATGTGGGAGCTTGGTAAAAAAGATATCTATGCTTGTGCTTTACCTATGCCTAGTCCAGATAATCCTAAAAAAGATGAATGGATAAAAGTTATTAAAGAAGCTGTGAGTATTCTAAATGAAGAAATATTTTTAGTAGGGCATTCTCTTGGAGTGCCAGCGATTCTGCATTATTTGGAAACTTTAAATGATAATGAAAAAATAGGCGGAGCTGTTCTTGTGTCTGGTCCTATAACCATTCTTAATTCAGAAAACAAAGATTCAAAATTAAGAAAAATAGATAATTTTTTAGATACCCCATTTGATTTTAATTATATAAAACAAAAATCTAAAAAGTTTTCCATAATTCACGGAGATAACGATGATAAGGTTCCGTTAGGGCATGCCAAAATTTTTGCTGACAAATTTGATTGTAAATTGGTGATAATTCCTGGAGGTGGACACTTAAGTAGTTCATCGGGGTGTTACCAATTGCCAGAAGCACCGAAAGCATTGCAAGATATGTTGAAATAAAATGCATCACATTTATCACACTGAAGGAATAGTTTTGGAGAGCAGGAATTTTGGTGAAGCGGGAAAATATTTCTCTATTTTTACTCGGGACTTGGGATTAGTCACAGCCTCTGCTCAAGGAATACGCAAAATGTCTTCTAAATTAAGATTTGT
>CAYIUH010000017.1:0-10391 GCA_964366625.1 uncultured Candidatus Saccharibacteria bacterium | reverse complement strand
CTTAAGTCCCCTAGGCTTACTGGACTCTCACCTTCTCCTAAATATAGTATCTCAATGTCTTTGATTTGTACTTTGAGTTTGATCTTTGCTCTAAAAATTATTACTAACAAAAAAAACAAACAAGCTTGCACTTGTTCTCAATAATTCATTCTGTTGTCAAAGAGATTTCTCCCCGTGTGGGGAAATTAAAACGTCATTCCACTAAAGGAAAGACGCTGGAAGCAAGTATATATGAAGCCCACCACCAAGTCAAGGAAATGTATCCGTCCATAACATATGAGACTTCTTGACTGTTCGGTTGAATCTTTCAATCTCGGAATTCATTTTAGGAGTACGAGGGTATGTGAGGAAGATAAATCTGCCACCTTGTCTTCTCTCATTAATAAAGCTAAAATTCTGCATCTTTCCTTCGCTTGTTCGGTAATCATATACCGAAAGCGTAGCACTCTTTGCCAGATCGTTATGAAGCCTTTTGTATCCTTGAATTTGTTAAATTGACGCATCGCTCCTTTAATTTAAGGAGTGCCATATGTATCTGAACTTATACAGAAACCGGATTACATCGCCTGTTCTGCGCCTCCGCTAGCTTGACAGGAAGAACAAGAAACGCATGTCGCCATACACTTTTTACACTTACAGCCAATGAGCTTCATCACCGCCGCCGCCCCAACGAGAAGATATACAATTGCCTCGAGAGTTGCCATAGAGCCCAAAAGCATATGGACAACATTCCAGGAATCCATCTTGCCTAAAAGCATTCCAAGACCAACCAGACCCCAATTAAGCCCTCCGATGACCAACAAAACTTTCATGGTTAAAGAAACAGTACACCCTCCCCATTTACAATTACACATATATTTATTTTAATATCAACTAATAAACTTTCCCATCTAGATGACCAATCAGATGGATTTAATTGTTAATACAAATATTGTATCACATGCTCACAATATGCTACAATGAAGATATTAACAATATTAATAAAAAATAAATGGAAGAGAACAATACGATAAACGAAGAAGTAGTCATTATAAATGATACCAGAGACACGGGCCCCAACAACGACCAGAGACAAATAGTCGGAGCCATTGTTATAGCCGCAATCATTATCGCTGGAGCGATTTTACTGAAAGGAACAGGTGGAGAAGCCACTCCCGGAACTGTTGGTGTGACAAAGGTTTCAACTGCAAAGAAAATCGGGCTTAATACAAAGACTTTCAATACTTGCTTGGCTAGCGGAAAATTCAAAGACAAAGTTCAGGCTGATTTTGACGATGGAACTAGGGCTGGTGTAAGTGGAACACCGTCTTCTTTTGTGCTGAAAAACGGCGTTGTTGTAGACACAATTCCGGGCGCCCAACCACTTGAAACAGTAACGCAAAAAGTCAAAAGTGCGCAAAGCGATGCAAAACAACCTTTGCCCATACAAGTTCGACCAATTTCACCGGATGAACATATATTGGGAAATGTTAACGCAAAAATAATTATCGTGGAATATTCAGACCTTGAATGTCCGTTCTGTAAAGTATTCCATACCACCATGCATCAAGTTGTTGAAAAAAACAATGGAGATGTTGCTTGGGTATATAGACATTATCCAATAACTCAACTTCATTCAAAAGCCTTCCATGAAGCAGAAGCAACGGAATGCGCTTGGGAACAGGGAGGTAATGAAACTTTCTGGAAATATACTGACCGAATTTTTGAAATTACTCAATCCAACAATCGCCTCGACGAATCAGAGCTTTGAGAATTCGCTAGTCAAAATAATTTTTTAGTCTTGCGATCTTTTCGTGTTGGCGGAGTTTTTCGTGGACCTTTGCCTCAATCTGACGAATTCGCTCACGAGTAACATGAAATTCTTCCCCTACTCGTTCAAGCGTGTGTTGTATCCCATCTTTTAATCCATAACGCATCTCCAATATTTTACGTTCTTTTTCATTAAGTTCATCTAAAACTTCTCTAATCTGATCCGAGAGAATGCGTCTGGAAGATTCTTGATCGGGGCGCAGAATTTTATCATCCGGAATAAAGTTCTCAAGCGTGGATTTATCGTCATCGTCCCCTACTGGCTGTTCAAGCGAGACTGTTTCTTGGGAAATATTTTCGATAATATGAATTTTTTCTACTGGAATACCCATTTCTGTGGCAATCTCTTCTGCTAGCGGTTCCCTGCCCAGATCTTGGCTAAGCTTGCGGTGTGTTTGCTTGTATTTAGAAATAGTCTCAACCATGTGAACTGGAATACGAATAGTGCGAGACTGGTCGGCGAGCGCGCGTGTGATCGCCTGACGAATCCACCAGGTCGCATAAGTTGAAAACTTGTATCCCTTAGTCCAATCAAATTTCTCTACCGCTTTAAACAAACCCAAGTTCCCTTCTTGAATAAGGTCAAGTAAAGTTAAGTTGGCAGACCTGCCGGCATATTTTTTAGCAATCGAAACCACTAGACGAAGATTGGCCCGAGCTAGTAAATTTTTAGCTTCTAAATCCCCGTGTTGAATACGTTTAGCGAGTTCTTTTTCTTCACTTGCATGAATGAGCGGATATTGACCTATTTCTTTTAGGTACATTTGGATAGAATCAGACATGTTTGACTTATTTATATCTTTATCCGATTGCTCATTATCAAGGTTAAGTAAGTTCCCGCCCTCAAGCACATCAATACCGGCAATGGCAAATTTCTCATAGAGTTCATCCAAGAAGAAAATATTGTTTTCGATATCAGGGAAAGTTTTAAGCAATTCATCGTAAGTAATAAATCCCCTCTTTCTTCCTTTTTCCATTAACTCCAAGGAAGAGCGATCCAGAATTTCCGCTTTTTTTTCAGCCCAAGAGAGTTTCTTCGGTTTCGAAATTATTTTTTTTCTCAACACTTTTTTCCTAATTTTTTTAATAATTTTTTTTTGCTTTTTAACAACTTTCTTTTTATTAACTTTTCTTTTTCTATTTTTCTTTTTTGTTTTCATGTATTTTTTCATTTAATTCCTGACACTCTTGTAAAATTTTTGACGACCTTTCTTTATCTCCCGCCTTTTCGGCTATATTTAATTCTCTCATTTTTTTACTTAATTCTACCCTTAAATATTCATCTCTTAAATTAGAGATCAGTTCTTCGACATCTTTCTTTAAATTCATTTCCCCTTCATAAAAAACCTCGGCCTCAAAGATTAGATCATTTTGATTCTCCTGCGCTTTTTCCAATACTTCTTCTTCTTTTATATTTAAAATGCCGGCAATTTTTTCTAAAATAACTTTTAGATCTATGCTCGGTTCTTTTAGAGTCTTCTGCCAAAGAATGATCCCGAGTAATTTTCTTAAAATATAATCCTTCCGATAAATTTGATCTCTCGATTCGCCTGCTTCATGTATCTCTTTATTTTCATATTTGAATTCCTGTTCAACTTTCTTAAGATCATCATGTAAAGAATTCTGTGAAATCCCGGATAAATCGCTTATCTTTTTTAAAAAGTGATTTTTTTCTATTGAACTTTCGAGCGCATTTACATATGGTAATATTTTTTCTTTAATCTCGCGTCCTGCTTTGCGTTCGTCAGTAGCATTATTTTTTAATACTTTATCAAGGAGAAATTCAATAACATGTTTTGATTTTTTAATTGCTTCACGCCATAAATCAGGACCATTTGTATTTTTAGAAATCAAATCTGCTGGATCTACACCCTCCGGCAAAGATACAACCTTCACATCCATTCCCAAAGAAAGAGCGATGCGACCCGCTCGGTTTGAAGCATTGAATCCTGCGCTATCCCCGTCAAACGCCAAGACAATGTTCGGAGTTAATCGACGAATAAGTCCTAGGTTGGTCGCAATATTTTCTTTTGAAACCGTCGAGTCGGATAATGCTGTCCCGGAAGTTGCAATAGTATTTCTGTACCCCGCTTGGTGTGATAGAACCAAATCCATTTGTCCCTCAACTAAAATAGAAAAATTGTTCTTGCGAATCGATTCTTTCGCTTTGTCTAATCCATAAAACACGGCTGATTTATTAAAAATCGGTGTTTCAGGACTGTTTAAATACTTTGCGCCCGCCTTCGCTAAAGCTTCGGCGGACAGACCGACCTCAAAAAGTCGACCCGAAAAAGCGATTACTCGTCCGCTCGAATCAGCAATGGGAAAAATTATCCGACCACGAAATCTGTCATACATCGCCTTGTTTGCATCTTCGGGCTTCTTGGCAAGTCCTGCTTTTTCTATTTCATTATCAGTAAAATTATCAGACTTAAGATAATCATAGAGCATCCTCCAATCGAGAGAAGCATAACCAATTCTAAAATCTTTTATACTTTTCTCTGTCAATCCTCGAGACTTCAAATATTTTTCTACTTGCTGATTCTCTAATAAATTTTTCTCAAAAAACTTTGTTGCTTCTTCCATCGCTCTGTATAACTTTTCCTTTTCACTTTCAGTTTCTTTCATTTCTTTTGTATAGGCCACAAGAGCAACTCCGGCTTTGTTGGCAAGAAGTTTTAGCGCGCCTTTGAAATCAAGACCTTCGAACTCTTCTACAAAAGTAAAAATGTCCCCAGAAGCTCCACAGCCAAAACAATAATAGCTCCCTCTCTCTGGTGAAACGAAAAAAGATGGAGTCTTTTCATTATGAAAAGGGCACCTGGCTTTGAGGTTTGCGCCCGCTCTTTCAAGTTTTATGTAAGCAGAAACAACATCTTCGATTGAAAGTCTCTCCTTAATTTGTTGTACGGGGGAATTCATAGAACTTCAATAGTAAACAAAAACCTTTTTTGATTATTTGTCATAAATAAGCTTATAAATTAATGATAATTTTGAGCCTTGACATATCTTTTGTATTTGCTATACTTTATTCATAAACAAGAAAGAGACCCCTGATATGTTACGGCGTATCTGGGGGCTTTTTCATTTTTGTCTTAACTTTTCAACAAATTGATCTAAAATAATAATCGGCACATTTGTCCTTTTTAGTAAAAGTGATAAGTATTTTCTGTTTGGAGAAACTATATTAATGGGTATCTTTTTATCTTTTAAAAATTCCACAATGCAATGATAATCTCCATCCCCCGATACCAATACTACACTTTTTAATTTATTTTCATAAAAATCTTTTGCTATACATAAAATAAGTTCTCCATCCACATTCCCCTTTGTTCGACCTTCTTTACTGGTGATAGTAGGTTTGAAGGAAATGTCATAACCAATACTTTGTAGATAATTGTACAATTCAGCGTTATTAGTAATAAGTCCCATAAAGAGTATGGCTCTAGAAACACCGAATTTATCGCGAAGCCAAGACCTAAAAGATTTATAATCTAATCTCCAGTTACTTTGGTAAACTCCAAATTTTAGGTTAGAAGCATCTATGTAGGCTGTAGAGTTTTTGATCATATTTTAGTATAATACATTTTAAGAATTGTAAATAAAAGGGGGTGAGGGGGAGGACTCCCCGAGAAAGGTTGGCGTTGAGGATGTCCGTAAATGCGCCGTAAACCCTTGTCCCCTTTTGCTTATAATTCTAATCCTTTTTCTTAAACCCAGTTCCAGCCGGAATCAATCTTCCAATTATAACATTCTCTTTCAGCCCTCTTAAAGAATCTACTCCACCCTTGATCGCATTTTCAATCAATACACGATTAGTGTTCTGGAATGATGCCGCAGAAAGCCAGCTCTTAGTGCGAAGAGAAACTTCAGTAATGCCGAGCACGACTGTTTCCGCTTTTGCTTCTTTGCCATTTATTTTTGCTATTCGAGAATTTTCTTCTATAAATGCGCTATTTTCTATAATATCGCCAGTGGAGAAATTAGTTTCACCTGAATCTTTTATTTTACGACGTGAGAACATTTGACGAATAATTATTTCAGTGTGTTTTCGAGAAATCGAAGCGCTTTGCAATTCATAAACTTTATTTATTTCGCGAATAATATATTCTTCAACGAGTTCTTTGCCACCCCATTTGAATATTTCTGTAATATCCGCAGAGCCATCGGTCAAAAGTTCTCCTCCCACAACCTGGTCCCCCACTTTCACAACCGGAACTCTGCGAAATGGGACAACGTACTCTATCTCGTTTGGTTTGCCATCTTGTTTAGTACCCGCCTTGCCTTCGGCTCCAAGTCGAGGCAGGTCAGAAAGCACTTTGATGATTTTTTCTCCGCCTGCATCAGCTGCGCTAAAAGCATTGCGGACGGGTTTCTCATCTTTTGTCGTTATGGAAATAACTTCTCCGGCGGTTTCAGAAATAATTGCCGGATTTTTGGGGGTTCGACGTTCGAATATTTCTTCGACTCGAGGCAATCCCGTGGTAATATCCGTTCCAGCGACACCTCCAGCGTGAAATGTACGGAGAGTCAGTTGAGTTCCTGGCTCGCCAATAGCTTGAGCGGCAATGATACCTACAGCTTCACCCTGTTCAACTAGATGATTGCGTCCAAGGTCAAGTCCGTAACAATTAACACAAAGTCCGTGAACTGTCTGGCAGGTTAGTGGCGAACGAACAAAAACTTCCGTAAAACCCCCTCCTTCGATCTTATAAGCTTCTTCTTTGGTAACTAAGAATCCTTTTTTGTAAGCAACTTTACCATCTTTGTCTTTTAGATCTCCTGCCAACACCCGTCCTCGAATATTTTTTGAAAGTGGAATTTCAATTCCAGAAATATTTTCTCGTCTGACAATCTTTCCATCTTTGGTTCCACAATCCTCTTCGGTAATAACTACGTCCTGGGCAACATCCACCAATCGGCGGGTCAAGTATCCGGCCTTGGCGGTGTTGAGCGCAGTATCAGATGCTCCTTTACGCGCGCCGTGAGTAATCACGAAATATTCTATGGGTGAAAGTCCTTCTTGATAACAAGGAATAATGGGAAACTCGAGCGTCTTACCCTGATTATTTTGGATCAGCCCAATCATTCCGGTCATTTGCATAAGTGAACTCATTGTGCCTCTGGCTTTCGAAGTGAATAAATCATAGGTTGAGCCATTTTTGTCTAATGTTTTAGGAAGAACTTTTTCTAAATCTTTTTTGGTATGTGTCCAGATTTCAATAATTTTTTGATATTTTTCTTCAAGCGACAAAAGACCTTCATTCCATTGAGAAACAACATCTTCTTCCAACTTTTTTCCCCCAGCTATGATCTCTCTTTTTTCTTCCGGAACTTTCACATTATCAAGTCCCCAGGTCGTCCCAGAAACTGTTGAGTATTTAAAACCAAATGTTTTAATCTTGTCCAGAATAACCGGAGTTTCATCAACGCCATACTGCGTAACAAGCTCATCCAGCAACATAGATAGCCGATCTTGAGTCATTTCATCATTTACATAAACAAAATCAGACGGAAGTATGCTGTTGAAAAGTAATTTACCAACGGATGTTTCGAATATGCTCTTATCAAATTTTTTATATTTGGCGGAATCAGTGGCTAGAACTTTTATCTTGGCTCGAAGAGACACAATTCCATATTCATAAGCCAAAATGGCCGTATTTGGATTGGAAAAATATTTACCTTCACCTGGCTCACCGTCAATGTTTTTCGTCATCCAAAAAGAACCGAGCACCATATCCATACGTGGATGCACTATCGGATCTCCATTTTGGGGCTTTAGTAAATTTTTATTTGATGCCATTAATTCTCTGGCTTCAGTTTGCGCTTCTTCGAGAAGTGGCACATAGACAGCCATCTGGTCTCCGTCAAAGTCAGCGTTAAAAGCTTGACAAACAAGCGGATGAACCTGAATAGCGTTTCCCTCAATCAGGATTGGATTAAAAGCTTGAATGCCGAGACGGTGCAAGGTTGGCGCGCGGTTAAGAAGCACGTATTTGCCCTGAATTATTTCTTCTAAAATTGCCCACACCTCCCCTCCTCTTTCTTCGATCAATTTATTTGCTCCACGAATATTGAAGGCAAGTTCGGATTGTAAAATTTTGGAAATAATAAATGGCTTGAAAAGCTCCAGCGCCATGTGTTTCGGCAACCCGCACTGATTTAATTTAAGCTCCGGGCCAACCACAATAACCGAACGGCCTGAATAATCTACCCGCTTTCCAAGCAAATTCTGACGGAAAAGTCCTTGCTTGGATTTCAAGTTGTCCGACAAGGATTTGAGCGGTCGCTTCTGGGATTGACTCATGGCGGCTGAATCATTTTGTTTGGCAATGGAGTTGTCAATCAACGCATCAACTGCTTCTTGAATAATTCTTTTTTCGTTTCTTAGAATAACATTTGGAGCATTTATCTCTTTCAATTTCTTCAGACGATTATTTCTGTTTATAACTCGGCGATACAGATCATTCAAATCAGAAGTCGCATGTCTGCCCCCATCAAGCGCCACCATCGGACGTAACACTGGTGGAATAACTGGAATAATAGTCAGGAACATCCATTCTGGACGAATTTTGGCATAAGTCATGGCGCGAATAAGAGAAAGTCTTTTCTGTAATTTTTCTTTTTCTACCATACTGGCTTTCTCTAATATCTTTTCGGTATGAATTTTTAATTTGTTTAAATCAAGATTTTTGAAAATAGAATAAATAGCTTCAGCGCCGATAGAAGCTTCAAAACAAGTCCCGTATTTCAACGAGTAGTGATGAAAAGAAATTTCATTTAAAACTTTCCCTTCATAAATCTCTCCGATC
Organism: uncultured Candidatus Saccharibacteria bacterium; assembly: GCA_964366625.1. Classification (GTDB taxonomy): domain Bacteria; phylum Patescibacteriota; class Minisyncoccia; order Phycocordibacterales; family UBA9973; genus UBA9973. The sequence continues at coordinate 1,770 of CAYIUH010000017.1, read as the reverse complement.
TCCTTTTTTGTAATTGAAAGCAGATTTTTTAATTTTTCTCTGGTATCTTCATCACTAGAATTTTTTAATTTAGTCTTGTATTCTTTATCCAAGCCAGCAATCAATTGCTCTTTTTCTTCTTCATGAACACAAGTTATGATGTAACCAGCAAAGTATATTACCTTTTCCAGATCCGAGACGGAAATATTGAGCAATATGCTCATGCGAGACGGCACCCCTCGCAGGAACCAAATGTGAGACACTGGCGTAGAAAGTTCAATGTGTCCCATGCGTTCACGTCTGACAATCGAGCGAGTAACTTCCACCCCGCATTTCTCGCAAATAATATCCTTATAACGAATTCGACGATACTTTCCACAATAACATTCATAATCTTTTTCTGGTCCAAAAATCTTTTCATCAAAAAGACCTCCTCGTTCACTCCTGCCGGTACGATAATTTATCGTCTCGGGCTTTGTTACTTCACCATAAGACCACTCCTTTATCTGCTCCGGTGAAGCAAGTCTGAGCGCAATACTATCAAAATCAGTGGTGTTTAAAGTTTTCATATATTTTCTATTTATTCTTAATTATCTTTTGATACAGATTTTCTAAGATCGACATCCAGCGCCAAACCCCGCAGATAATTCAAGAGCACATTGAACGAAGCTGGGGAATTCGGCGGTCGAATAGTTTCATTTTTGATAATAGAATCAAATGTCGCAGATCTGCCCAGAATATCATCTGATTTGATCGTCAACATTTCACGCAGAGTATAAGCCGCTCCATAACCTTCAAGCGCCCAGACTTCCATTTCTCCAAACCTCTGCCCCCCACCTTGCGCTTTTCCTCCCAGGGGCTGTTGAGTAATAAGTGAATAAGGTCCGATCGAACGCATGTGAATTTTATCTTCTACCATGTGATGCAACTTCAACATATACATATATCCAACCGCCACATCTTTTTCGAAAGCTTCACCCGTGCGTCCATCAAAGAGTCTCACCTTGCCAGACTCTGGAAGTCCCGCTTTTTTCAATTCTTCTTTTATCTCTTCGTGTTTAGCACCAAGAAATGGCGGAACAATCGCCTGATAGCCGAGACTGTTTGCGGCCATGCCCAGATGCATTTCTAAAATTTGCCCCAGATTCATACGGGAAGGAACACCGAGCGGTGAAAGTATAATGTCAACCGGTGTGCCATCTGCCATATAGGGCATGTCCTCTTCCGGAAGAATCGTTGAAATAACTCCTTTGTTTCCATGTCGTCCGGATAATTTATCTCCGACCGAAATATTTCTAATTTGCGCAACTTCGATAACAATTTTTTTTATTATTCCTGCTTCAAGTGTATGCCCCAAGTCACGAGAAAAAATCTTAACACCAATGATGCGTCCACGTTTGCCATGCTCCATGCGCAGAGATGTGTCTTTCACGTCACGCGCTTTCTCCGCAAAAATAGAACGGAGGAGTCTTTCTTCTGGAGTAAGTTCAGTCTCACCCTTGGGAGTAATTTTGCCAACCAAAATATCGTTTTCCCTCACCTCTGCGCCGATTCTAACGACACCATCTTCATCTAAATCTTTTAATTTTAATTCTCCAACGTTTGGTATATCACGGGTAGTAATCTCGGGTCCTAATTTTGTATCACGCACAACAGCGGTAAATTCTTCAACATAAACAGAGGTAAACTTACTATTCTTGGCCAATCTTTCAGAAACTATTATCGCATCTTCATAAGTTGACCAGACCAAGAAAGAAAAGCCATAAAAATATTTTGACCTAGGGAAATCTG
>CAYIUH010000016.1:0-10690 GCA_964366625.1 uncultured Candidatus Saccharibacteria bacterium | reverse complement strand
CCCCTTTATGTTTGTTGTTTATTCCCTTATGCAAGAGACGAGTAGCTATTTTATCAAACTCTCTGCTGTATTGAGTGTTCTGTAGGGCGGCATTTATGGTTGCGGCATCCATTTCTTCCGTCGTGATACCGTCATATAGGGTGAGTTGTGTCTCGGTTGCGATTTGAATTACCTTGCTAATCGGATCACGAAGACCATAACATGCTCGCTCGATGGATTTGTTGATTCTGTCGGCGTTAAAGGGGACTCGGGTGCCGTCTCTTTTTGTTATCGTCAATGTCATAGAATAACATTATAATATTTATACAAGATGTTTAGCAAGTTAATATCTAAAAAATTATCACAACAAGAAATGATTTACAACTCGTCAATACTAGCGCTAGAAAATCCTTTAAAATTTTGCTAGAATACCTCCATGTTGAGAAAAAGTCGGCGAAAAAGAATCATGGTTTTTGGAACCTTCGATGGTTTACACAAAGGACACCTTAATTTTTTTGAACAAGCGAGAGAGTTGTCGGAAAAATCTTTTTTAATTGTGTCTGTGGCTCGAGATCAAAATGTTTTAAAGATAAAAAAAATTTTTCCCACCTTCAGGGAAGATGAGAGAAAGATTTTAATTAAAAAATCTAAACTGGCTGATAGAGTAATTCTCTCTGGTGTTAAAAATCATATTCCGCATATCATGAAAGAGCGTCCAGACATCATTGCGCTTGGGTATGATCAAAAATTTTATGTTAAAAATCTAAAAAAAGATCTGAAAAGCAGAGGTTTGTTAGTAAAAATAGTGCGTCTGAAACCATATCGAGAGAAAATTTACAAAAACAGCTTGCTAAGGCAGAAAAAATAGTTTGGTTATAAATAAATGACCTCGGTCGAAACATTAACACACACAGATATGGCACATATTTTAAAGTATTTTAAAAAGTTTTCCACATATTTAAGCTTGCGTGGAAGTTTATCTTAAGGTAAACTTTAAGGATGAGTACAAAAACACAAAAAATGCCAAGTATTATTGGTTTAAAAGATTTGCGTTTAAATGCAAGCAAATATATTTCTGCTGTAGAAAAAGGGAAAATATTTACAATAGTTCGTCGTTCAAAGCCCATATTTAAAATGATGCCAGTTGACGAATGGGGAGATGAAGGGAATTGGAAGACCTTAATTGATTTTCGGGATAAAAAAGGGAAAGGAATTAAGGCCGAGGATCTGCTTAAACTACTTAAAAAAATAAATAAAAATGAAAAAGCATGAGAAGCTGTTGAGAAAACTTTCTATCCCAGACCGTCATCGTATTACGACAGCGGTTAGTTTGATACATTCCAATAATTATCAAATGCTAGATATTAAAAAATTATCTGGTTTTGAAACATATAGAGTTAGGATAGGCAAGTTTCGTATTAAATTTATAAAACACGAAACTTTTAATGAAATAATTGATATTATTCGTCGCAACGACAATACTTATTCTTAATTCACAATAATTCTTAGCGTACATCACGTAATCGTAAAGAAATGAAAAGTCCAGACAAGAGAATGATGCCTAAGATAAAAAAAAGATATTGGAATGAAGGAACAAAAAAAAGTACCGGGATAGCGAGCGCCGGACCAATGATGAAAGAGAGAGGTCCGGAATTGCGGAAGAAACTCATTGTACTCGCATCCTCTTCGTTTACATATTTAAAAAAATAACTTTCACTCATAGTTTCAATCGTGGCGGCTCCAATACGAGTCAGGAATAAAATGAGAGCCCAGAGCCATAGAATCTTCACCCCTATTAAAGGAATTATTAAAGTAAAAATACTAATGATAACAAATCCAAATAAAAGTATTTTTTTCTCTCCAACTTTATCCGAAAGTTTTCCCAGCGGAAAGTCGAGCAAGACGAAAGGAATCAACATAATACTAAAAATTATTCCAATTTCATCCCAAGCAAAACCCACATATTCATGTAAATATATTGGCATATAGATAATCATCCAAGCATAGAAAAGTTTTAGAATTAGACTGATGAGGTAAATTCTTGAAAGATGTTTGTTTTGAATGAATAATTTAATAATTTTTCGCACTGAAATTTTCTTATATTCTGGGTCTTTGAAATCTTGTAAAAAAAAGTAAACCAAAAAGTAAACCAACACCATAAATAGTCCGGAAATTAAATAAATACCACGGAAAGAACTTTTAGTAATGATTGATCCAGAAATTGTCTGCGCAACAACCCAAGCTAGACTGGTAATGGACAGGAATATTCCACGAATTCCGCCGATCTCGGAATGGATAGAGAAATTTTCTATAAAAATATCAAGTGCGGCAACGATAAAATTAAATGAAATAAAATATAAGACAAAGGCAAAAATTATTATAGAACCCTTGTCTGCCACGGCTAGCATTACAAGCGATAAGAAAAATATTAAACTAAAAAGAATAGTGGATCGACGGTTGCCGATGGCGGTAAAAATTTGGGGAAGTCGAAACATTCCCACGATGGTAAGGATAGAGGCGGTCACATATAGGATGCTTATATAATATTTGTTTATATAATTTCCTAAAAAGCTTGAATTTATATAAGAAGTCAGAGCGAGTGGTATCGAAAATAGAAATCCCGCAAGATATACTATTTTTCTTTTTTGTTTCATCCTTTTTTATTTATCTTATTTAAACACTTAAAATAACCGGAATTACGAGTGGCCTCTTGGCAGTTTTTTGGTATAAGAATTTGGAAATATTTTCTCCTAGTTCGGCTTTTATTTGGTCAAAGTCCACCTGACCCTCTTTCCTCGCCCTATCTTCGACTGATTTTTTGATGATAATTCTAACTTGACGTAGCAATTCCTGATTTTCTTTTAGATAAACAAAACCTCGAGAAATCAAGTCTGGAGATTTTTTTAATTTTCCCGTTTTTTGATCAAGTAGCGCAATAATGACAAACATGCCATCTTGCGCCAACATTACTCTGTCTCGAATAACAATATCTTGAGCATCTCCCACCGAAGAACCATCCACCATCATTAGTCCGGAAGGCGCGCGTTCCTTTCGCATTGTTATTTTTTGTCCATCAGCGGATATTTCAATAATCGAACCATTGTCTGGAACAACAATATTTTCTTCACTCATGCCGAGCTCAAGAGCGAGTTCCTTGTGTAATACCAGACGATAATGATTTCCATGAATCGGGATAAAGAATTTTGGATGGGTTTTTCGGTGTAGCCATTTTACGTCTTCTTGATTGCCATGGCCTGTGGCATGAACAAAATCTTCACCGGCTGTGCGATAGCTGATGATTCGCACACCTTGTCTAGCAAGTCCATCTTTCATTTTTTCTACGGCTCGTTCATTTCCGGGAACGATGGAAGCAGAGAGGATAATAGTATCTCCTTTATGAAGGGAAAATTTGGTGTGGGTTTTGTTGGCGGCGCGATTCAATGATGCAAATTCTTCACCTTGAGCTCCGGTCATCAGAACTACAATTTTGTTTAAAGGATAATCACTGATCTCTTCGATGGGGATGATCGTTCCTTTTTTGGGCTGAAACAATCCTGCTTCGATTGCCACCTCGATGTTTGTTTTCATAGAACGTCCATCTAATACGATTTTTTTACCCAAAGATTCAGAAAATTTCACCACATGAGCCAGTCTGGTAATGTGCGAGGCAAAAGCGGCAATTATTATTCTTCCCGGAACTTTTTTTATCAAGTTTTCAAGTCCTTGATGAACTTTTATTTCAGGCAAGGAAAAACCCTCATTTTCAATATTTGTAGAATCAGTCAAAAGTAGTAGAACTTTTGCTTTGTCGAAGATGGAATATTCTTTTTCTTCCTCTTTAGAAACAATTCCATCCACTTGATCAAGTTTATAATCTCCGGGAGTTACGATCCATCCATGTTCGGTTTCGATAATAACACCCATTGAGTCAGGAATAGTGTGAGTAACTCCAAAGAATCTTATTTTTATTTTTCCGCACATAACCGTGTCGTCCTTTTCCACGACGATTTCTTTTATTGGAGGCAAATGCGGGAATTCTGTTTGACGTTTTCGCATCATCAGAATAGAAAGATTCCTAGAATATACAGGTGGATTTCCTATGCGAGATAACACCAATGGCGCTCCTCCAATATGATCTAAGTGTCCATGTGTTATGATGAGGGCGCGAATTTTTTCTTTGCGTTCCTCGAGATAGGTCGTGTTTGGAATTACATAATCCACTCCAGGCGTTGCTTCGTTTGAAAAATGCATACCGGCATCGATCACGATAATATCTTCACCGATTTCAATTGCGGTCATGTTTTTACCGATTTCTTCTACGCCCCCAAGTGGAATTACTCGGATTACATTTTTTTCAGGCGGAGGGATATTTCCATTTTTCATTTTATTTGAATTTTGATATTGACCTTTGTCACCAAAAGTGGAAGTTCTTCGATTTGATCCATACCTTTTTTTAGAATATTGGTAAGTAGAATTTTTTGTAGATCTTTTTCGATCTGTTTCGCCCAAAGGTTTGCGGGCGAGGGACCCCCTTTGATCTCTGTTTGGATCATTGCGTGATTCGTTACGCATGGCTCCAGCCACTTGAGTTTTTTTAGTGTCAACACTTACTGCGCTAAAAGACAATCTATTTTTTTTCATCATAATTTTTTAATTTTTAATTAGCAAATATTTTCCAAATTTTTTCTGTTTGGGTGTACCATAAATACGAATTTAAATAACGATCTCTCGGCGCAACGATATTTTCTGTCTTAAAATTTTTTAAATTTTTCGACACGATGTAAATAAAATCAGGACTGTATAAAAAAATTGCCGGCATATCCTTTTTTATTTCCTCGGAAAATTGTGAATACTTTTTTATTCGTGATTCTTTGTCAACCGTTGCAGACGCATCTTCTAAAATTTTATCTACTTTTGCATTGGTATACATGGCAACATTTAATCCGGGGTCGTTGCGTTGAGTCGAGTGCCAGAAAGCGAAAAGGTCGGATTCATGATTGATTATTTCTCCAAATAGAAGTGCGTCATATTTGCGCGGGCGTATAACACTCTGATTTAGATTACCAGTCTCGAAAGTTTTTACATCAACTTTCATTCCGATAGCATTCAAATCTTGTTTAATTAGCTCTGCCGCTTTGGCAAGCTCTCCGATGTTGCTTGTTGATATGGAAAACTCAAGTTTGGTTACAGTCTTCTTTTTTTTATCTGTTGTTGTTTTTTCCAAAAATCCATCTTCACCCTTTTTCCATCCTGCTTTCGCCAAGTCAGCTTCTACTTTTTGCAATCTTTCTTTGCGCAAGGTTCCGTTCTTTGTGGTGAGTTGCCGATATTCGATCATGTTTGGCGGTATCGGACTGTCGATCACAACTCCATAACCAAACAACACATCTCTAACTATCTTTTCTTTATCGATTGCTTGGTCGATAGCTCTGACAACTGTTTTGTCTAAGAAAATCTGGTTTACATTTTGATTAAAGAAAAGTCCGAAGATTCTCGGGAGAACCGAAGATTCTATCTGATAATTTTTTTCTCCCAGATTTTTTGCATTGAGAGGGGTGATTGAATTTACTTGGTCAATTTCTTTATTTTCTAGCGCTTTTATTAATTCATTTTCGTTTGCATAGAAATGCAGACTGATATCTTCTATGAAAGGTTTTCCCAATGCGAATTTTTTAAACGGCGCGAGTTCATATGAACTGATTATACCCGAAGATTGTTTACTGACCTTGTTTATCATATACGGCCCCGATCCGATCGGGTCTGTGTTTGCAGTATTTAGTTCTATTGGAGAACCGTCCCAGATATGGCGAGGTATTATACCAAGCGTTGTGTTTTCTAGGAATGACGCATAAGGTTGTTTCAAGGTAAATTTGATATTTTTTTCATCAATTTTTTCCACATTTACACCGCTCCAATTTACTTTATGCGGATTTCTAACAACTGGATCTTTAATTTTACCTATTGTAAAGAGTACATCATCCACTGTTACAGGTTTTCCGTCCTGAAAAGATAAATTATTTTTTAAAGTAAATGTATAAATTAAACCATCTTCCGATATTTCATATTTTTCTGCCAGATCCAGGATTAGATTGCCGTCACTGCTTTTTCTCATTAAACCTGAATAAATAAAGGATACCAAACTTTCATCTGATATGGAATCAGCCAAAATCGGATTGATGAAACGGGGAGTTCCGATAATTCCGAGAGAGGTCGACCCGCCACGCAGAGGCACTTCTACCATGAAAGATTTATTAATCTTATTAATAATTAATAAAGTCGAAAGCAAAAATATGATCGAAAGCGAAACGAAAACCAACCTCTCTTTTCTGGAGAAAGAAGACAGTATCGAACTGATTTCCGTTTTACTTGGCAATTTTAAATTAGACATTACTTACTTGCTTATTATACCGAGCAGTCCAAATAAAGCAAAAAGAATTCCGCAAACAAGGGATAAATAAAAAAGGAATTTTTCAAAGCCACGACGGGTTTGATGAAAACTTCCGGTGTCATTTCCTCCAAGCGCTCCGCCCGTGCCTGCGCCAGACTGCTGAAGCATGATTGATAGAATCAATATTACAGAAACCATAATTTCTGCATAGGGCAGGATGTTCACCACAAAATTCATTTAACCATTATTGCATAAAAGACCCAGAAATGCAATAAGTAAAAGTAATAATAAATCTACGCTAAATCATTCCAAGCCAGAATTTTCCATTCGTTTTTTCGAAACCAATGCGTGGTGTATGAGCAGATAGCCATGCCGGCATTGTCTATTGGGTTTAAGTAACTTAACTTATTATATAAAGATGCGGTGAGCTCTTTGCCGTATAGCATATAAGACATCACCATTTTCAAGAAAATTCCATGAGTTACCATGATGATTCTTTTTTCCCTCCTTCTACTTATAAATTTCAATAATTTTCGCGCCCTATCTTTCAGGTCAATAAAGTTTTCTTCATCTGAAATTCGTAAGTTGTCTTCATGGAAACTTTTATCAATACGGTCTACAATCTGTCGGACGTCCTTTTCTTCTCCCTTGTGTCCGACAATCTCTGAAGGATTTCTCCTTTCTACCAAGAAGTCAGAATATTTTACAGACATCTTTAATTCTTTTGCAATAATTTCTGCTGTTTCTTTGGCTCGTTCATATGGACTTGATATTATGATCTGGGGGTGTCCTTTATGTTTAGGAAATCTTTTTGCAGTTGCTAACACCTGAGATCTGCCTCTTTCAGTCAGCGGACCTTGAACGCCCTGTCTGATGCCTTGCGCATTCCACTCTGTTTCTCCATGTCGCACGAAATATATTATTTTTGTTGCCATATCATATGTATTTTACTATAAACTTATTTTTTTTGATATGATATATGAGATGAAAAGAGTTTTTAACATATTTATTTTTCTGCTAATCCTCTTCGCACTGTTGTTTCAATTCCGTAAAGTTTTTATAAAAGAATCCGCTTGCTCCAAACCGATACCATATATTCTTGGCGCTTTTGATGCTAGATTTAACATTTCCCAAGAATATTTTCTTTCTGCGCTTGCCGACGCAGAAGCAATCTGGGAGGAACCTTTCGGTAAAGAACTTTTTGTCCATATTCCAGAAGATTCTTCTCCAGATAGCTTAAAAATTAATTTAATTTATGATTATCGTCAAGAAGCAACGAGCAAGCTTGCCAGCTTGGGAATCGTGGTGAAAAACACCAAGGCTTCTTATGACGAGCTCAAGGCGAAATTCACAATACTTAGAAATAGCTACGAAAAAGAAAAAAGTGTTTTTGATTCACGAGTGGCAAATTTTAACAAAGAACAGCAAATTTATGAAAATGCGGTAAATTTTTGGAATAAAAAGGGTGGGGCGCCACAGGTAGAATACAATAAATTAGAAGAAACTCGCCTCTGGATCATAAACGAATCGAAAGAGTTACAAGTTATGCAAAAAAATATAAACAACATGGCGGATGAGGTTAATGCGTTGGTTGTTGTTTTAAATCGTTTAGTTTCTTCCCTTAATCTCTCTGTCGAAAAATATAACACAACAAATGTTTCAAGGGGTGAATCCTTTGAAGAAGGAGTCTATATAGAAGATGGCTTTCAAAGATCAATAGATATTTTTGAATTTAGTAGTCGAGAGAAATTAGTGCGAGTGTTGGTGCATGAGTTGGGGCATGCGCTTGGTCTTCCGCATGTGGATGATAGAGAAGCGATAATGTATGAAATAAACAAAAGCGATAAACTAACCGTAACAGAAGCAGATCTCGAGGCTCTTCGATTCAAATGTGAAGAAAAATAAATTTTTTTAAGATATAATTCAATTAAATTTATGTCATTACCCACCAAAGAAAAAGCGCAAAGAACTTTAGAAAATCATGTAAAAGATGAATACCAAAGATATCATGCTCGAATGGTGGCTGTTGCCATATGGACAAATGAAGCCAAGCTCACTTAATAACCATTCTAATATTCTCAAGAACATAAGAATAGTTTATAATATAAATATGATAAAAAATAATTTAAAAACAACCAAGCAACTCGAGAGATATTTTAAAGGGGTGTCTAATCACAGACGCATTTCGATATTATTACTTGTTTTCAAACATCCCGGAATCTCTTTAATTGAAATTTCGGAAAATCTAAACTGTAATTTTAAAACTATTTCTGAACACACTAGGCGTTTAGTGCAAGCCGGACTTATGAACAAAAATTATCAGGGGAATATAGTTGAACATAAAGTTTCACCTTACGGTAAAATATTTTGTGAATTTTTTAATAAATTTTAATATTCTGGTATTCTTGAGAATTTGAGAATAGATTAAATTAATTAGCATGAGAAATGATTTTAAAATAGAATAAATAAAAATGTGATATAATCAAAGTATGATAGATCCAACGAAGATCAATATGAATAATTTGCCGAAGAAGTTTGTGGACGGAGCGATCGGCGCATATAGCAAAGATTTTTTCTCTTTTGCCATGACATCCGGAAATAATCTAGACTCTTTTGCCACGACTCCTCAGGTTATGAAAAATATTTCAATTTGGATGGAAAAGCAAATAGAAAACTATGAAAAACAATTTGGGCAAATAGACATGACTCCTCCGAAAATAGTAAGTCCGATACAGGTTTCCGATCTTGGGGGTCCGAGTGAAAGAAATAATTAAAAAAAAATTGTGTTAAAATTGTCGAGTAGGTTTATTAATAATAAATAAAAAAAGTATGGAAGAAAAAAATTTTTGGGGCAGGAATAAGACACTTATAGTAGTGATAATGGTTGTGGTGTTGATTGCATTGTGGACAATGGGGAAGTATAACTTCTTTATTGCAACTGGTGAACAGGTAACAGCGCAATGGGCGCAGGTAGAGAACCAGTATCAGAGGCGTTTTGATCTGATACCGAATATCGTAAATACAGTGAAGGGTGTGGCCAAGCAAGAGCAGGAAGTTTTCGGCGCTATTGCGGAGGCCCGTACTCGTTATTCTGGCGCGCTTACTTCAGATGAAAAAGCGAAAGCCGCAACACAGGTAGAATCGGCTCTCGGACGGTTGTTGGTTATTGCAGAGAGTTATCCAACCTTGCAATCTTCGCAAGCATATCGTGATTTGATCGTATCGCTTGAAGGTACTGAAAATCGCATCAGTGTTGAAAGGCAGAAGTATAACGATCTCGTGCGTGTTTATGATACAAAAGTAAAAACATTCCCATCTTCATTTATTGCTCGCATATTTGGTTTTATTGAGAAAGCATACTTCAATGTGCCAGAAGCCAATCAAGCAGTGCCAAAAGTGGATTTCACTAATTAGTTCCAATATTCATGATCAGGTTCACAAAATATCTTTTCCTCTTTTTGCTTGTGGCGCCTTTCGTTGTATATGCTTTTGACATTCCAGCAAGACCGGCAGGATTTGTAAATGATTACGCAGGCATACTGACAGTCGAACAAAAGAGCGCGCTAGAAGCGAAGATTAATGCTTTTGAAAAAAGTACAACCAATGAAATAGCGGTGGTGGCGGTAACTTCGCTTGATGGCAATACTATTGAGAATTTAGCGCAAGAAATATTTACAAAGTGGGGTATTGGCAAGGCGGAAAAAAACAACGGCGTACTTTTCTTGATTGCGTTCGAGGATAAAGAGGCGCGAATTCACACCGGTTACGGAGTGGAGGGCGACCTGACAGATCTCGGCACTTCGTACATACAACAGGATATAATGGTGCCAGCTTTTAGGGCGGGGGATTATTATGCCGGTATTAATGGCGCAGTCGATAAAATAATTGAAGCGCTGGGCGGTAACAACATCGTGCCAGAAGAGTATGTTTCCCAAAAAGATGGATCAAGTATTTCTGTTGAAACTATTTTATTTTTGGCGATTGTAATTCTTCAAGTTCTGGCTGCAATTTTAGGAAAATCAAAAGAGTGGTGGCACGGTGGAGTGTTAGGTGGAGGTGTGGGGTTAATTGTTTGGCATTTTTTCATTGCCTCAATTTTTGCGGCGGTTCCATTGGTATTGGGGTTGATAGGTCTCGGACTTTTCTTTGACTACATGGTATCGCGCGCATATTCGCAAAAAGCAACTAGAGGAGTTTACCCATGGTGGTTTGGTGGCGGGCGTGGCGGAGGCGGGGGAGGTTTCGGCGGGTTCGGTGGCGGATTCTCTGGTGGCGGTGGATCAAGTAGCCGATGGTAAAATACTTAGGTTAAGCTCATGTATC
>CAYIUH010000015.1:0-10959 GCA_964366625.1 uncultured Candidatus Saccharibacteria bacterium | reverse complement strand
GCTGTATCCTAATTATGTCGCCTAAATCTTTACGTTTCACTGCTCGTCAGATTATAAAAATCATAGAAACTAAAGGATTTTTCTTATCTCGCCAAAGTGGGAGCCACATGATCTTTTATAATGCAAAAGGTATACGGATTACGATTCCTAAACATGCTTCAAAAATTATTCATCCTAAAATTCTAAAGAATATCTTAAGAGATGCAGAAATTGAAGAAGGAAGTTTGTAATTTCTTTATTTGACTATTTAGGAAAAAAAGAGTAAATTAAAGAAGCCCTTGAAAGGGGCTTTTTTATAGGAAAATTCTCTATGGAAGCAAAAATTTACAATCAAAAAGGAGCTGAAACAGGAAGCATTATTCTTCCAGCCAAAGTCTTTTCCGCTAAATGGAGAAGTGATTTAGTGCATCAAGTTGTTGAAGGAATGCGAAGCAACAAACGCGCTGGTACAGCCGACACGAAAGATCGTGGAGAGGTGCGAGGCGGAGGAAGGAAACCCTGGAAGCAGAAGGGTACGGGCAGGGCTCGCCATGGGTCATCTCGTAGTCCTATCTGGGTTGGTGGAGGAGTAACTCATGGTCCATTGAGTCAGAAAAATTACAAACGAAAAATTTCCAAAAAAATGCGAGCCCAGGCCCTATTTTCTGTTTTATCTAAAAAGTTAAAAGATAATGAAATACTTTTTGTTGACTCACTTGATTTTTCTGCAATTAAAACTAAATCAGCATTAGAGGTAATAAAGAACCTTGCTAAAGTCCCTGGTTGGAAACCCTTAATCAGTTCTAAAAAGACTAAAGTCCTGGTTACATTATTTGATAGAAATGAAAAAACTGAAAAGAGCTTCCGAAATCTTCCACAGCTTGATACGGCTTTCTTAAAGAACTTAAATCCGTTAGATGTTTTGAATTATCAGTATCTTTTAATAGGAAATCCGACAGAAAGTGTTAAATTTTTAGAATCAAGAGGCTAGGTTCTTTTCTTGTGATTTTCTATCCCCCCGACGGGGTTTAAAAATCACAAGAAAAGAACCTAGCCATAAGAATATCATGACAACAATTATTAAAAACGGAAGAGTTACTGAAAAAGCATCCAGTCTTGAAGAGAAGAATATTTATGTATTTGATATTTTACCATCTGCCAATAAAACAGAAGTCAGTAAGGCCATCTTTGCTTTATATAAAGTAAAACCGGCCAAGGTAAATGTATTATCCGTACCCAAGAAAACTGTTGTGTGGAAAGGCAGAAGGGGTGTGCGGGGTGGAGGCAAGAAAGCTGTTGTTTATTTAAAAAAAGGAGATAAAATAGAATTTATTTAGAGGCTAGGTTCTTTTCTTGTGATTTTCTATCCCTACGACGGGATTTAAAAATCACAAGAAAAAAACCTAGCCATAAGAATATTATGAAAACATACAAACCAACAACTAAATCACGCCGGCAAATGACAAATATCGACTATCGTAAAATTTTAACCCAAACTTCACCGGAGAAATCCCTGACTCATGGGTTTCGTCGCAGTGTTGGACGCAACAGCGCTGGGCGGATTACCATGCGACATAAAGGTTCTGGACACAAGCGTCTGTATCGAGATGTGGATTTTCTATATAACAAAAAAGATATACCAGCGAAAATAAAATCTGTGGAATACGATCCGAATCGTTCTGCTTTCATTGGACTTGCTCAATATAAAGATGGAGAAAAGAGATATGTGGTATTACCAAAGTCTGTAAAACCCGGTGATTCTTTTGTTGTCTCTGCTAAAGCTCCCTTAACAACCGGCAACCGGCTTCCTTTGAAAGAAATTCCAGTTGGAACATTTGTCTACAATATCGAAATAAAGCCGCAGGGTGGCGCCAAGATCGGCCGTTCAGCAGGGATATTTGCGCAAGTGGTGGCAAATGCGGATGGATACACAAACATAAAAATGCCTTCAACAGAAATCAGAAAAATAAACGAAAATTGCTGGGCGAGTGTCGGCACTGTTTCGAACGAAGAGCATCATTTGGAGAATTTTGGTAAAGCGGGAAGAAGTCGCTGGAAAGGAATTCGTCCGACAGTCAGAGGCACCGCCATGAATCCGGTGGATCATCCATACGGAGGTGGAGAGGGCAGACAGGGCAGAGGCACCAAGAGACCAAAGACAATGTGGGGTAAAGTAACCGGTGGCAGAAAAACCCGCACTCCTAAAAAATATTCAAATTTATTTATCGTCAGTCGTCGAAAGACTGGCAAAAATAAATAAAATTTATTAAACGCTAATTTGACGATGAGCAAGGATGCCCATTCTTTAAAAGAATTTGTAGTATAATGTCGCTATGGATAATTCTGGCGAATGGCCCAAAAATCTTCAAAAGCCACCCAATGGCGAGAATAAAGATAACAAGGATTTTAACAATAATAAATCTAAATATGAAATACCCGGTGTATATTCGGATGTTGAGACGAGACGCACTATATATAACGAACTAGAAATACCAGAATCTGCGCCAGGAGAACATCGAAGAATTCCTGTGGTGGATAGAGATGCGAAATTTACTAAATTTTCAGACGAATGGTTCGCTCAACGTCAAATTTTAGATGGAGAGAGGGAGAAAGGGCTACTATTAGCAGATCAGCTTTTTGTTCCAGACGAACTGGAAGGCAGAAATCCATTTGAAATTCTGGGCGTGGCTGAAGGAGATTTTGTAGAAGCTCATAAATCCTATCGAATGCTAATGCGCACCTTGCATCCCGATGTTATAGATAACACAATAAATAATGTGATCGATAAGATTATGGGTGGTTCAGAGGGTGCCTTGAGACAGTTTAAAGAGTTTGCGGGAGTTTTTTCTAAGTGGCAAAAGCGCAGACCCAAAATTCTCACAGAAGAAAAGTTATCAATACTTAGCCAAGCTGAGAAACAAAACTATGAAAATGCCTACAAAGCGTGGGAGAGTGAAAAACCAAGCAAGGGTATCATAGAAACGATACGACAAGAAATTAAAGCGAGCGCCGAGAAAAAAGCGCGAGTATTAAATGCAGCCTGGGGACAAATCAAAAAGGGGCTTTCTTTTGAAAATATCATTGGCGCTATGGCGCACTGGGACACGAGCCATGGAGAAAGCGACCATTTCACGAGTTTAGGCATGAATTTTGAGATGTATCATCTTCATCCTCATCAAACTGTCGATCTTGAAGCTGATGCAGAAATATACAGAGATCTCGATTTTAGAGTTACAGATGATGGTGAACTTGTTTTAGAAAAGGCGAAACCGGCATATTTATTATTTGCATTTGGTCACGACAAAAGTTTACGCATATATGAAGACTTTAGAGAATCGTATCGCTTAAAACACCTTTTCGCTTTTTTAGAGCATCGAGATGGAAGAACTATACACCAAGCACTGCTTTCTGATATTGCTGAAGAATTTGAGCTAACGGGATTTCAAATTACAACACTTCAAAAACTTTTGAAAGAAAATGTCGATGCAAAAAAAATTTGCGAAGAACTTGAAATAATTGCACCATTTAATTTACCGCGTGAATATGGTCCTGGCGCTGTTCTTCTTGACAGTGTTTTCAATGATCTTGTTGTTGGTCATACATTGGAAAATGCCCGTATAGATCAACTTACGAAAGCTGGATACACCCCTGAAATACTTACTGCGCTTACAAATTTTATAATATCAGAGAAGCCACGAATCGAAGAAAACATTCGAGACGAGGAAAATCGAATGATATACTCTAGGGTAAGGGAGACAGGTGAATCATTTGCGCAAGTTCGAAATCAAAAACAACCAGAGCCATCGACGAACTTTGGTAAATACAGTCCTCAAAATGATTTTACAAATAGAATTAAATCCAGATTGCGTGAATTGCAAAAAAGACCTAATAAGTTTATAGAAACCATACAGGATATTCAGAAGGGACCGATTTACACTACTGTTGAAGACCAAACTCCAGGATACCGGGTTGGTGTTGAGTTTGCTCGGGATGGTTTGAGATTGGTATTGCCGGCAGAGGACAAGTTCGATGACTATGATTTTTCTCAAGTCATAGAAGTTTTTTTCAATCAGACTGATCTCGGAATTATGAAGGAAATTGCTTATGGACGCAGCATTAAAGGAACTCCAGCAAGGGCGATAACTGGAAAAAATAAATAAAAAGAAAAAAGTAAAAACTGTGCAAAGTCGAACTTTGCACACTTTGCACAGTTTCTTTATTAACACTTTAAACTTGCTTTATATATATATTTCTTTTAAGGTTTTTGCAGAGGTGAAAATGATTTGACTTTTCAACCATATTTGCTAGTATAATTTTAAGGCTCAAATGAGAGCCGTTTTGTTTATGTAAGAAAATAACCATGACTCGATCAATTAAAAAAGGCGTATACGTGGATGAAAAGTTGCTCAAGAAAATTGAGGGCAAGAACCCGCTTCAGACTCCCATGATTAAGACATGGAAAAGGGCCTGTGTTATCTCTCCAGAGATGCTCGGGTTTACTTTTGGTGTTTATAATGGGAAAACTCACGTTGAAGTTTTAGTTACAGAAGATATGGTAGGTCACAGACTGGGAGAATTTTCTCCAACCAAGAAATTTATGAAGCATGGTGGAAAGATGCAGAAGGAACTCGAACAAAAGAAAAAAGAAGCCGAAATAACTGCTGCTAAGGGCGCCACTGCCGTCGCAGCTGACGCCAAAGGAGACAAGAAAGCATAATTTCTAAAATTACACATTGCCATGAAAGCATTTTTGAAAAATTACAGACAATCTCCAAGGAAAGTTCGTCTTGTTGCCGGACTGATTAAAGGAAAAAGCGTGAATCAGGCAGTCGTGGAGCTGGATTTTTTAGCGAAGCGTGCCGGGTTTCCGATTAAAAAGCTTTTACTTTCAGCGGTAGCGAACGCAAAGAATGTTGGCGTGGAAAAAGAAAATTTATTTATTAAAGAATTACGAGTGGACAAAGGCATAACCATGAAGAGAATGATGCCAGCGGCGATGGGTTCCGGACATAGAATCAACAAAAGAACAAGCCACCTGAATATTCTTTTAGGTGAGAAAATTATAGAAGCAAAGCCGTCAAAAAATTTGCGAGGTCCTCGGATCTCTGGGTCCCACCCCAGCCAGACCGTCGCAAATTCTTCGTCGGCTTTGCTTAAAAAAGTAACCAAGAAATAGTATGTCAAAAATAGTCCATCCATATGCGCATAGATTGATAATTCTCCGAGACTGGAAGTCAAGGTGGTTTGCCGATCCTAAAAAATACGTTACTTATCTAAAGGGTGATGTTTTGATCCGACAATATTTAGAAAAGAAATTGCGTGGGATGTATGTTTCTACGATTGAAATAGAAAGGAGCAGAAAGGCAACTAGATTTATCATTCGGACTTCTCGACCTGGACTTATCATTGGCAGGAGTGGAGAGGGAGCGACAAAACTCAAAGAAGACATTTTAAGAAAAATGGACAAACTAAAGATAGTTCGACCAGAGGATTTCAAACTTGAAATTGTTGAAATAGGTAACCCTGAAGCCGATGCCGCAATCGTGGCATACATGATTGCTGAAGGATTGGAGAAAAGAATGCCTTATCGTCGAGTGATCAAAACTATAATCGAGAAGGTTATGGCGACCCGTGGCGTAGAAGGGGCGAGGATTGTTTTAGGAGGAAGACTTGGTGGAGCGGAAATTGCGCGCACTGAAGAGCTTAAACGCGGATCTATCCCACTCCAAACCTTCCGAGCAGATATTGATTTTAAACGTGAAAGAGCAACGCTTTCTTATGGTGTTATTGGTATTAAAGTTTGGATTTACCGAGGTAAAATTTTTGCTGATAAAAAGAGGGATATTCCAACAGGCGAGAAGAAAGAATTAAAAATGGATTAAAATTATTTTTATGTTAATTCCCAAAAAAGTAAAATTTAGAAAATGGCAGACAGGGCGTAACAACCCTAAATCAAGGTCGCCAGATACCCGGGGTTCCAGACTTGCCTTTGGCGCCTTCGGACTAAAGTCCACATCTCAAGCGCGGGTAAAGTCGACCCAGATTGAAGCCGCTCGAAAAGTGATATCTCGCACTTTAACTAAAGCTGGCAAATACTGGATTCGTATTTTCCCAGATCGTCCCTATACAGCCAAGGCGGCTGAAGTAGGCATGGGAAAGGGGAAGGGTGATCCACAAGGGTATTGTTTTGATGTATATCCGGGACGAATTATTTTTGAAGTTGATGGTGTCCCCGAAGATGTTGCAAGTGAAGCGCTAAGGAAGGCGGGGACCAAACTTCCGCTTAAGACAAAAATCATGTCCAGAGTCTTGAGATAATGCCATGATCGGTGTAATTTACTAAATTATATGAAAAATAAAAAAGAAAATTTGAAAGAAATGAGAAAAGAAGAGCTGGAAAAGAAACTTTCTCTTCTGCGAGAAGAAATCAGGGTAATAAGGTTTAAGACTGAAGGAGCAAAATCTAAAAATGTAAATGAATCAGCAACCATAAGAAAACAAATAGCTCGAATTTTAACAGTTCTGAATAGCAAATAATTATGAGTACAAAAAAAGAAAAAGAAAATAAATCAAAAAAAAGAAATACTCTAAAAGGGGTGGTTGTTTCAGATAAAATGAATAAAACGGTTACCGTTTCTGTTTCTAGATTTGTGAAGCATCCATTGTACGGAAAATTTTATAAAATTAACAAAAAGTATAAAGCGCACGACGAAACGAATAAATATAAAATAGGCGATAAGGTGGAAATTTTAGAAACACGTCCAATATCAAAGGATAAAAGATTTAAAGTAATTTAATTTACCGCCAGAGGCGGACAAGTATGATACAAAATGAAACATTGGTACAAATAACAGACAACGCCGGAGGCACAATAGGAAAAGTGTTCAAAATTTTGGGCTCTTCAAAAAAGAGATATGCAACGCTTGGTGAATTAGTCGTTATTTCGGTGAAAGTGGCTTCTCCACGAAAAGGGGTGAAGAAGAAAGATGTACATCAGGCGGTGGTAGTGCGAACTCGCAATGCCTATCGTCGAAAGGATGGCTCCTATATTCGTTTTGATGATAACGCTGTGGTGCTTTTAGAAAAAGGTAAAAAAGATCCAAAAGCTGGACGAGTATTCGGACCCATTCCAAGGGAGCTTGCGGAAAAAGGATTTCAGAAAATAATTTCACTGGCGCAGGAAGTGATTTAAAAGACCCGATGACGGTCTTCGGGGAAACCCCGAAGACCGTCATCGGGAAAAAATATGAAAAATATGAAAATAAAAAAAGGAGACAATGTAACAATAATAACAGGAAAAGACAAAGGTAAGAAAGGCAATGTCGTTCGTGTTTTGGTGCGAGAAAATAAAGTTATTGTGGAAGGGATAAATATGATGAAGAAAAATCAACGTCCCAGAAAGTCTGGTGAAAAGGGAGCTATTATCAATGTGGCAATGCCGATTCATGTTTCAAACGTTAAGAAATCAAAATAAATAAAAAATGAAAAATTTAACCGTAAAAGAAAAAGAAATAGGAGTTTTTGAAAAAATGAAAGACTCTTTTCATTACAAGAGTGCTATTGCGGCGCCCAAGATGAAGAAGGTGGTTTTAAATGTTGGCACGGGGACACTTCTTAAAAAAGACAAAAACAAAAACGAACTTATTCTAGACCGTCTGGCAAAAATTACCGGGCAAAAGGGATCTCTTAAGGGCGCAAAGCAATCCGTGGCTTCTTTCAAAGTTCGTCAGGGTGATCCGATCGGCGTAGCAGTAACCCTGCGGGGGAAAAGGATGCATGCTTTCATGGAAAAATTAATAAATGTTGCCCTTCCTCGAACCAAGGATTTTCGTGGAATTGCCCGTATAGCAGTTGACAACATTGGCAACCTAACAATTGGCATTAAAGAGCACACCATTTTTCCAGAAACAGCTGACGAGGATATTCGTGATGTCTTTGGTCTTTCTATTACTCTTGTTTGTACGGCAAAAAATAAAAAAGAAGGAACAACTTTTTTCGAGCTTCTTGGCGTGCCTTTCAAAAAAGAGGAAGTTGGTAAAAAATAAAATTTGACTATCGTACCGTTTTTTGCTAACATTAAAAAGTCCCAGAAGGTGGGCTGATCTGTATTTCTCCTTAAGGTCTATAAAAGGTTTTAAGAAAAAATACAAGATATCATCCGCGAATGGGATATATTTTTTATGGCTAAAACATCAGTTAAAGCAAGGGCTTTAAAGAAACCAAAATTCACAACAAGGGCAAAGAACCGATGTTTTCGTTGTGGGAGAGGAAGTGCTTTTATGAGAGACTTTGGGATTTGCCGTATTTGTTTTCGAGAATTAGCTAACGAAGGAATGTTGCCGGGAGTTCGTAAATCAAGTTGGTAATTTTATATCATGGACCCTATCTCAAACATGTTGATAATGATCAAGAATGGCAGTTTGGCAGGCAAAGACTCTGTCTCCTTTCCTCGTTCTAAAATAAAGCATGCCATTGCTCTATGTCTCAAGAAAGAGGGCTATATAAGTTCTATTTTAGAAAAAACAAAACAGGATCATCCGATCCTAGAAGTAGGTTTAATTTATCAAAATGGCAAACCCAAAATTAAAGAAGTAGAGAGAATTTCTAAACAATCTCGACGCATTTATTTTGGTGTTAAAGATATTCATTCGGTTCGAAGCGGGTCAGGACTTTTGGTTCTTTCAACTCCAAAGGGAATTTTTAGCGGGAAAGAAGCAAGAAAAGAACAAGTCGGAGGTGAGGCCTTGTTTAGGTTGTGGTAATTTAATTGAAAAAATATATGAGTAGAATAGGAAAAAAAGAAATATTAATACCGACCGGCATAAAAATTGTCCAAAATGGCAACCTCATTACTGTTTCTGGGCCCTTGGGAACTTTAACAAAAAGTTTTCGAGATGACATAACCATTACCGTCACTGGAACTTCTATTAATTTGGTCACCAAAAGAAATGATAAATTTTCAAAAGCTCTTTGGGGGACTTATGCTTCACATCTTAAAAACATGATTAAAGGAGTACAAACACCATATCAAAAAAAGCTAATTCTGGAAGGTGTTGGGTTTAAGTCAGAAATTAAATCTGCCGGCAAGGGTAAAGAGTTTTATTTTGCCTTGGGATTTTCTCATCCAGTAATAGTCTCGATACCAGATACAATTACAGCAACTGCAGAAAAGAATGTTATTACCATTACTGGTATTGATAAAGAGCTGGTTGGAAGTTTTACTGCATCAGTTCGAGCATTAAAAAAGCCCGAACCATATAAAGGTAAAGGAATGCGTTATGAAAACGAAATTATTAGACGTAAGCAAGGTAAGAAAACAGTTTAAAAACCCCCGATGACCGTCTTAGGGGAATTCCCCTAAGACGGTCATCGGGGGGTAAAAACAATATGCAAAAGAAAAATGACAAAAGAATAAGATTGAAAAAGAAAATTAGGACAAAAATAAAGGGCACAGCGACACGTCCCAGACTTTCTGTTTTTCGTTCCAACAAATTTATTTATGCTCAAATAATCGATGATACGAAAGGCGTAACCCTGGCGCAGGCCAATGACCTTCCTACCGGCAAGGCAAGCATTAAGATGACAAAAGGTACCAAAAGCGCCAGAGCAGAAGAAGTGGGGCGCATGATAGCCATGGCATCTCTCCAAAAGAAAATCAGCGAAGTTGTTTTTGATCGAAATGGATTTAAATATACTGGGAGGATAAAACTGGTTGCGGACAAAGCCAGGGCAGGAGGATTGAAATTTTAAAATAAACATATGGATAAAGCAAAAGAAAACACAAGTGGTAAAAAAAATAACTCTCGTCGAGGATCATCCTTCGGCAGAGTTAAGCCTGAATTTGATCAGAAGATTATCAACATTCGTCGAGTTACTAGAGTCGTGGCCGGAGGACGAAGGTTCTCTTTTAGTGTTGCATTGATTGCCGGGGACAAAAGGGGTTCTATTGGGCTTGGTTTGGGGAAAGCAGGAGATACCGCCCTAGCAATAAATAAAGGGTTGCGTAATGCCAAGAAAAATATGATTAGTCTAAATTTAACCAAAACCATGTCCATCCCTCACGAACTTCGGGCGAAATTCTCAAGTTCAAATATTGTCATGATTCCGAATAAAGGTCGGGGTCTGGTGGCTGGATCGGTCATTCGAGACATAGTAAAACTTTCGGGGATGAAAGACATTACGGGTAAAATTCTATCTAATAGTAAAAATAAATTAAATAATGCAAAGGCAGTGATGTTGGCATTGGCGCCAATCTCTAAAAAATACACAAAGCCGGTCCTAGAAAGCGCCAGCGTAGCTCCGGTAGAAGTTCCGATTCCTGCGGACTTACTAAAAATTGCCAAAGAAAAAGAAATTTAAAATAAAAAATTAAACAATATGCAAATCCATAATCTTAAAAGACAACACAAAAATAAAAAAGATCGTATCGTTGGTCGTGGAGGTAAACATGCCAAGACTTCTGGTCGTGGAGGCAAGGGGCAGACGGCTCGGGCTGGCAACAAGCGTCGTCCGGAACTCCGTGATATCATTAAAAAGTTACCCAAGAATCGCGGGTATCGATTCAAGTCCAAGAAAACCCCCTTTATGATTACTCGTGAGAAAATTACCAAGGGTGAAAAGTTTAGCGATATCCGCAAGCGTTTAGGAGTTAGGGGAAGGAAAATTAAAATTAAGTAAAACTTTGCAAAGTTTTAAAATAACATGCAGAATTTCTTTAGTAAATTAAAATTAATCTGGACAGATATAACACTTCGCAAAAAGGTTCTTTTTGTATTTTTCATATTAGTGGTATTTCGATTGCTTTCAACCATTCCTATTCCTGGTATCGACAATGTTGCCTTGAATAGGTTTCTGTCAAGTAATCAATTTTTTGGCATTTTGAACATATTTTCTGGCGGAGGACTTTCCAATCTTTCTATCATTATGTTGGGTGTTGGTCCTTATATTACCAGCTCTATCATCATGCAGCTTTTAACCATA
>CAYIUH010000014.1:9874-11035 GCA_964366625.1 uncultured Candidatus Saccharibacteria bacterium | reverse complement strand
CAATCTTTCAGAAACTATTATCGCATCTTCATAAGTTGACCCAGACCAAGAAAGAAAAGCCATAAAAATATTTTGACCTAGGGAAATCTGCCCGCCCGTAGTACTGCTCGTATCCGCCAATACATCACCTTTTTTTATTTTATCGCCAATATTTACGGAAGGTCGCTGATGAAACACGGCAAAGTTATTGTTCCGCATAAAATTAACTAGATCATAGGTCTTTTCCGTTTTTCCTGAAACAATAATTTTCTTTGCGTCTAGATAAGATACAACGCCATCCTCCTCTGCCAACACTAACCGTCCAGAATCCTTCGAAGCTAATTCTTCCATGCCCGTAGCAACGAGAGGGACCTCTGGTAAAACGCAAGGCACAGCTTGCTTCTGCATGTTTGATCCCATCAGAGCGCGGTTTGCATTATTGTGCTCTAAAAACGGAATCATCGAAGTCGCAATGGAGAAAGCTTGATTGGTGGCAACATCAATAAAATCAACTTCACTCGCAGACACCATGCCCGGTTCTGTCTTCACCCTTGCTTCAACCTTTTCTTTGCTTATTTTTCCATTTTCATCATAAGAAATACCGGCATGCGCAATGTTGTATTTTTCTTCTTCTAACGCATTCAAATAAACTACCTCTCCGGTCAGCTTGCCATTCTTAACCTTGATGTATGGAGTCTCAATAATTCCAAATTCATTTATTTTGGCATAAGTGGAAAGATGCAAAATAAGTCCGATGTTCGGACCCTCGGGAGTGTGAATTGGGCAAACTCTTCCATAGTGCGAAGGGTGCACGTCACGAACTTCAAGACCAGCGCGTTCACGGGTAAGCCCTCCAGGACCAAGCGCCGAGAGCTGTCTGATATGTTCTGTCTCAACCAAAACATTTTCTTGATTCATAAACTGCGAAAGTTGGTTGGTGGTAAAAAATTCTTTGATGCGAGCTTGCAGTGGACGCTGGTTAATGATGGCGATAGGCATTGCTGTATCAACATCAATAATGGACATTCGATCTTGAATATTCCTCTTTATCTGCATCATTCCAGTGCGCACTTTTTGTTGCAATATTTCCCCAACAAATCGAACTCGTCTTTGACCAAGGTGATCAATGTCATCGCTTTTAGCCCCCACAGTATTGTTCAAAGTAATAATATGCATGATCAC
>CAYIUH010000014.1:0-9864 GCA_964366625.1 uncultured Candidatus Saccharibacteria bacterium | reverse complement strand
ATGATCACCGTTGCCAAATCTTCTTTCGAAATGGTTCGGCGAAGCAGCGCTTTTTCATCCATCGGTTTATTGAAACGTTGATTGAATCTAAAACGACCAACCGGAGAAAGATCGTATCGTTCAGGAGTAAAAAGAGAATCAATGAATTCTTTAGCGTTATCTGCCGTCGCCATGTCTCCATCTCGAAGACGTTTATAAACTTCTATGTACGCATCATTGATATTCTTTAGCCCGTCTTTGGCTAAACAATTTTTTATTGTTTCTTGAAAATTAGAATTTAATTCAGATTTATCATTAAATGCTTTCAGAATCGTCTCATCCGTTTCATAACCCATTGCCCGCAAGAGCGCAGTGGCGAGGAATTTCCTCTTCTTGTCTATTCGTATATAAATGGCTCCGTCGGATTCTGATTCTATTTCAATCCATACACCCCGGGCTGGAATAATTTTCGCCCCGAAATATTTATTGCCTTTGCTTTCAGATTCTGTAAAGAAAACTCCGAAACTTCGCGCCAGCTGTGGCACGATGACCCTCTCTACCCCGTTAATGATGAAAGTCCCATGTGGAGTCATGAGAGGAAAATCAGACAAGAAAATTTCCTGCTCTTTTACTGTGCCGAGAATTTTATTTGTTAATTTTACCCGCGCTTTTAGTTGTCCCTGATAAGATAATTTGTTTATTTTCGCATTATTTTCATCTTGTTTAGAGGGAGACAAGGAAAAGGAAGTGAACTCGAGCTGAAATTTCTTGGCAGAGTAATCACTAATGGGTGAAAATTCTTTTAGAACTTCACCGACGCCGGTTTCAACCAACCATTTAAAGCTCTTTAGTTGAGCTTCAATTAAATTAGGAAACTCCACCAGAGGTTTCTTGTACCTCCCGAAATATTTCTTCGGACGAGAATTTTTTGCTTGCATGCGATTTAGTCCAAACAGAAAAAAAGAAATCGAAGAAAAACATACAAAAAATGCTTTTCTTCAGCTTCTTTATAATCTATTTAGAATGATTAAGCTAAAACCTTGTAATTACACACCAAGATTGCATCCGATACTCAATCAATGAATCAAAATTCAGACTACTCTATTTCCTATTTTTTGTCAAATTTTTCTGTGAATTGTGTGGTTGGGTGTGGATAACTTTGACTTGCATTTAATTTGTACATTTTGTACAATATAGTCATGAATATAAAAACACTTTCTACAACACAAGTCAGAAAAGATATCAGTGATCTAGTAAATATCGTTTCCAGAAGTCGTAAGCCCATCGTCATTGGACGAAGAAATATCCCGGAAGTGGTGCTTATTCCCTTCCCGACATTTTGGAATGGTAAACTTTCTGAAATAACAAACATCAATGCATATTCCAAAAGTTTTGATTTTCTGAAAGACGAACCTGAGGTTTATTCTATAAAAGATATAAAAAATAAGTATGCATAAAATCGGGGATGTAGTCCTGGCTCCTTTTCCATTTACAGATCTTTCGGGAAACAAAGTTCGCCCAGCTCTAATACTGGGAGCGCAACGGGGTGGCGATGATGTTACTGTTTGTTTTATTTCTTCTAATTTAGATAAAAAAATTCACAAATTTGATATTTTAATAGATCATAAAGAAAAAATATTTACAAAAACCGGGTTAAAATTAAAATCAGTTATTAAAGTTATAAAAATTGCCACCTTGGATAAAGCAGTAATACTTGGGAAAATCGGAGAATTAAATAGCAAGACTATTGATAAAGTAAGAAAAGTTTTAAAAATTTACTTAGATTTTTAGTCTTCTCTTTTTACAAAATTTTCTACAAATTCTACTATCTCAAGCATATACTTAAGATAGTAGAATAATGGTTGGTTATTTTTTCTTGGAGTTTTTCCAGTTTTCAATGAGTTTATGATTACCTGAAAGTAAGACTTTCGGCACTTTGTAATTTTTACCTTTCCCTAGATTAGCTTTGCTAATCGAGCGACCGTTTTTATCAAAACGGTTTAGCCATTTTAAAACTTCCGGACGGGTGTAGACCTCGGAGGTTGACACACGCTCTTCTTCCAGAGATTCGTACTTTCCTAAAATTCCTGGAATTTGACGAGAAATGGAATCTATTAAAACCATCGCCGGAAGCTCGCCACCAGTCAATACATAATCCCCTATTGAGATTTCTTCTGCTTTGAGAATTTTTTGCACTCTGGCATCGATGCCTTCATATCTTCCGGAAATTAAAATAATATTCGCATATTTCTGTTTAACTAACTTTTTTGCATAATTGGTATCAAATTTTTTACCAGAGGGAGAAAATAAAATTATTTTAACCTTGCCCTTCGCTATGCTCAGCGCTTTCGCCACTGCTTTAAGCAGTGGCTCGGCTTTCATCACCATCCCAGGACCCCCGCCATAGGGCTTGTCATCTACTGGTCTATAATTATTCTTTGGCGCTTTTATAAAGTCTCTGGGGTTGAAGAATTTTATAGAAATTTTTTTATCCTTGATCGCCCGCCCGATGATAGATTCTTTCAGATAAGAATCGAACATTTCGGGGAAAATTGTGATTATATGAAAACGCATGAATAATTTATAGCACAGATTCGGCTGAAATGAAAAACGCCCTGAGAATAATTCTCAGAGGCGATTTACGATAAGAGAAAAAAATTGGGGTACCCCCGCCGTGATTACCTTCTAGAAGTTAGCATTCACGACGGGGGTCCTTTTATTCTTCTTCTCCTTTCTCCCGGTTTTCAACCGGGGGCTTTTTTTCTTCCTCCATCATCGGCTTCGCCGACGAAGGCGGAGCTCCTGGGGATATTCTCAGTCCCCAGGATTGGGCGAGGAGCCTACTCGGCTCGTTCGCCCGACAAACCATATTGGACATATGGTTTATCTCCTTTCACATATTTTATACCACTTTTATTTAAAAAAGTAAATCAAAAAACCCGGAGTAATCCGGGTTTTTTGATGATCTAGTGATAAATTATATCCCCTTCAAGTCTTCCATCGCTTCATCCACCGTCTTTAGCGAGCTTGGAGCCCTGCCTATGCCACTGCCGGTATTGTGACTCATAGAACCCATAGAATGCGAAGAATCCCCTTGAGTCCTCATGCCTCCTTCGGGCTCGTTGATTTTCAAATTCACTCGAGCATTATTCTTCATGCCGATAATGCGAAGGAGAGTGCGAATGGCTTTCGCCGTGTTGCCCATTCTTCCGATGATCTTACCCATATCCGCAGGATTGACGGTCAGCGTTATTAACACCCCCATTTCGTCCACTGTGCGATCGATTTTGATGTCGTTCGGATTATCTACCAACGCCTTCACAACATATTCCAGAAACACCTTGTCTGCTTCTTCCATGTTCTTTTTATAATTTTATCTTTATAATCTTGCAGTGTTCGACTTCCCTTACTGCGTTCTCTGTATTATACAAAACCCGCCTGCTGATAGGCAAGCTATTTTTTCGCTTTCAAATCTTTTCTCTTGACTGTTGGTTTTTTCTTGGGCAAGACATTCACCTTTTTACCCTCGATAACTTTGTCATGCACTAGGAAGTTGCGCATAGTGTCAGAGAGCTTTGCGCCTTTGCTCATCCAATATTTGATCCTGTCATTCTGAAAGTTTTTGTTGAATTTCTTTTCACTCGCTTTTGGATTGTAGGTGCCTAAAATTTCTAAGAATTTTCCGCTTTTGGTGCTGTTTTTAGAATTAGTCAGAACCACCCGAAAAGATGGGTCATTTTTTCTGCCTATTCTTTGAAGTCTTATTTTTAACATCGTAAAAGGAGTCTAACACAAATATAGCAAAAGGCAAATTTAGCGACCTCCTCTTTTTCCTTGATTCCCCCTATTAGAAGGATTTTGTCGTCTGTCGGGCTGTTTGTAACCATCAACTCTTGCAGGGCCAGTGTTTACACCATGACCCCCCCCATGTCTCACATTTCCAGGATGACCTCTACCTCTCACACCCCCGGGATAACCCCCAACAAAAGACGGGCCACTCCTCCAGCCACCACCGTAATATCTACCACCATAACCATAGTTGTCAACGATAATTTGGGGTCGGTTTGCGTTTGCTTCAGCTTTTTTAACATCAGCATTTTCATCAATCCCATGTTTTACTAATCCCGCCCCACTTTTTGTAGCTTGAAATGTTTCTGTTATATTTCCTTTTCCGTCATCTATTGTTTCTTTTTTATAAGCTACTGTTTTTTTTGTATCAATTCCACTAAAAAAATCTTGATCGCCAGCTGTTTTTGTATGTGGGGCAACAATATTATTTGGATTTTTTGCTTCATCAGCAACATGCAAAGCTTGGGCTAATTCTACATCTACTTGAGCCAGGGCTATGGTTAGTTTATTTTTTAATTCTGCTTGTTTGTTTGGATTTTTTTCTTTCTTAATTTCAGCATTAAACTGGGCTGTAACTAAAGCTTTTTGAGCTAAAAATTGCTCTCTAAGTGTTGCCTCGCTCGCTTGTGCGCCTTCGGGAGTCAGCATTGCGCCAGCCAAAGCGACTCCACGAGCTAATTTCCCAACCCCTTTTCCAATTTTTTCCATTCCCATAATATTTATTAATTAGTTTTTAATAATTTATTTACTTTAATGCACTATCAGTATGACGCACTAAAATTCTATTGTCAATATCAATTCTGTGTTATATTTACTGGATGAAACACCCAAGCAAACTCCAAGGCATTATTTCCATATCCTCCAAGGGTACGGGTTATGTAGCTATTGGCGAAGAAAAGAATAAAGGTCGGGATCCGGAAATTGATTTCCAACACTTAAATACAGCGCTTCACGGAGACATAGTAGAGATACTCCTCCACCCCAAATACAAGCACGGAGGCGTTGCCTCCGTGCGACAAACTGCTGAAGTAACAAAGATAATTTCTCGCTCAAAAACAAAATTTGTGGGAGTGTTGGAGACAGAGAATTTGGAGGCCTTGCCTCCCCTTGGAGGCAAGGCCTCCAAATTGCTTTTCCTCAAACCAGACGATACTAAAATGTACACAGACATTTTAGTTCCGGAAAAGATGCTACACGGCGCAAAAACTGGACAAAAAGTTTTCGTCGAAATAGTGTCTTGGCATGACCCTCGCAAGGCGCCCGAGGGACGTGTGTTAAAAATTCTAGGCCAACCCGGAAACAATGATGTAGAAATGTATTCGATCGCCACAGAAAAAGGTTTTAGTCCTGACCTGCCAGAAAAAGTAGAGAAGGAAGCAAGTGAGATAAGTAAACACGGAATTTCACCCGCCGACCTACGAGGCCGACGAGATTTTAGGAAAATTTTAACTTTCACCATTGATCCGGAAGATGCCAAGGATTTCGACGATGCAATATCATTCCGCATTCTCGGGAATGAGATCTATGAAGTAGGTATCCACATTGCTGATGTTTCGCACTATGTTAGAGTCGGTAGCGCTCTCGATCATGAAGCACAGGAACGTGGAACTTCAGTTTATTTGGTTGACAGAACTATACCCATGCTCCCAGAAATCCTGTCAAATGATTTATGCAGTCTAGTCCCTCATAAAGATCGCCTCACTATGAGCGCTGTCTTTGTTATTGATAAAAACAGTAATGTAAAAGCAGAATGGTACGGACGCACCATTATTCATTCTAGAAAAAGATTTACCTATGAAGAAGCAGAGAGATCTATCAAAAAACCCGTTTCCCCTTTTCACAAAGAACTTTCAATCCTAAATAATTTAGCTAAAAAACTAACCAAAGAAAGATTTGCCGAGGGGGCAATATCGCTTGATCAAGAAGAAGTAAAATTCATACTGGATAAAAATGGAGTACCAACAAAGGTAGAAAAGAAAGAACGTGGAGACTCTAATAAGTTGATTGAAGAATTTATGCTCTTAGCCAATAAAAAGGTGGCAAGAATATTGTCTCCCAAAAATAAAGATGAAAAAGATGACAGGGTGTCGATTTATCGTATACATGATTTGCCAAGTAAAGAAAAGATGGCTGATTTGGCATTTTTCTTGCGTAGTCTCGGGCACAAAGTGTCCCTTCATAATGGCATAATTCCAAACCATGAAATAAATAAATTATTGGAAAGTTTGGCGGGCAGGAGTAAGGCAGATACAGTACACCGAGCAGTAATAAAATCTATGGCAAAGGCAGTCTATTCCACAAAAAATATCGGACACTATGGACTGGCCTTTCCGTATTACACTCATTTTACTTCTCCCATCAGACGTTACCCGGACATAATAGTACACAGACTCCTTGCCAACCATCTTTCTGGCAAGAAAATCGGTAGGGAAAAATTGCACGAATACGAGAAAATTGCACGAACATCTTCAGAACAGGAGAAACACGCCTCCGACGCAGAACGATCTTCAATAAAATACAAACAAGTAGAATACATGAGTAGCCGTAAAGGAGAAAAATTTCATGGAATAATCAGCGGAGTTACAGAGTGGGGCATCTATGTGGAAGAAGTTGAAACAAAATGTGAAGGCATGGTAAGGGTTAGAGACATGAATGATGATTATTATATTCTTAATGAGAAAAATCTAGAATTAGTCGGACAAAAAAAGAAAAATAAATATCGTCTAGGTGATCGAGTGAAGATCAAGGTTAAGGGGGTTGATTTAGAGCGTAAAACAATAGATTATATTTTAATATGAAGAAAAGAATTGGCATTTTTGCTGTTTTTGTTGTCTCGGCAGGATTTTTCCTTGTACCGTTTTTTTTAAAATATATTAATTATGAAAAATTATTCATAAAACAAGACGACAACCTGCTGTCGGCGCAATCCGTAACCACAGAAGAGCCACAAAAATATTTCTACACCAATAAAGACTCTGATTTAAACGGGGGGCCGAAAGTCTCTGCCCTGGCCTATCTAGTCGGAGACTTGGATACAGGCGAGGTAATATTGGCAAAAAATCAGGATGAAAAGTTGCCTCTCGCTTCGGTTTCTAAACTCATGACCGCATATGTCGCCAAAGAAATAGCAAAGGAAGACGATACTGCCGAAGTAAGTAAAGAAGCGCTCAAAACCTCTGGTCGAAACGGTGGCTTGCGGAGAGGAGAAAAAATAAAAATTCTAGACTTGATCTATCCGCTTCTTTTAGAATCAAGTAACGATGCGGCAGAGATCATTGCAGAGCACTTTGAGCGAGATCTTTTTATAAAAAAGATGAACCAAAAAGCGGAAAATCTAAAAATGTCTAGAACAATCTACGAAGATCCCAGCGGGCTTTCTATAAACAACCAATCAACCGCCTCCGACATGTTTAAACTTGTGGGATATATTAAAAAAACAAATCCAGAATTACTGGAAATTACAACCAAACGATCTTTCTCCAACCAAAAACACAGCTGGTCCAACATTAGCCAATTTTTGAAAAAAGAGGGGTATATTGGCGGGAAAAGCGGATATACTGATTCTGCTAAACAAACTGGCGTTTCGCTCTTCTCTCTCCCCCTTGGGGATAAAGAAAAATTAACGGGCAATCGTCCCGTTGCCATAACTATTCTAAAAAGCGCTGACCGAATAAAGGATGTCGAAAACATTTTAAATTATTTAAAAAAATATGTTTATTACGGCGGAACGCTGGATGCCAACACTGACTGGGTAGCAGAGAAAGTGGGTGCGCCGGATATTCGAGAGCCGGATTTTGTGACTCTCGCTTTCTTGGGAGACATGATGCTCGACCGTGGTGTAAAAAATTCAGTGATAAAAAATTTCAACAATGACTACTCAACGCTTTTTGAAAAATTAGAAACACTTAAAGATTCAGACATCGTTTTTGCCAACTTGGAAGGAACCGCCTCCGATCAGGGTGCCGATTTAGGTAATTTATATTCTTTCCATATGGATCCGGCAGTGGTTCCTGCCATCTCGGGCGCTGGCATCGACATCCTGTCTATAGCTAACAACCATGTCGGAGACTGGGGACGCCTTGCCTATATTGATACCATGGAAAATTTAAAAGAAAACGAAATTCTCTACACTGGGGGAGGACTAAATAGTCTGGAAGCTGAAACACCCAAGATTATAGAAAAATATGGAATAAAAATCGGCTTCCTTGGTTTCTCCGATGTCGGACCCAACTGGATGAAAGCTGGCGCTGATCAAGCGGGATTACTTCTAGCGAGCAATCCACGTTTTGATGAAATAATAAAAAACGCAAGCGAACAAGTTGACTTCTTGATTGTATCTTTCCACTTTGGCGACGAATATAAAACAAAGCATAACGAAAGACAAGAAGAGCTGGCTCATAGAGCAGTGGACAACGGCGCCAAGCTCATAATTGGACACCATCCGCATGTCATCGAAGACACGGAAATTTATAGTCCAAAAGATTGCACTCAAAGTTCATGCGTGGGCTTCATCGCTTACTCGCTTGGAAATTTTATTTTTGATCAGACCTTCAGCGCAGAAACAATGCAAGGTTTACTCTTACATATAAAATTAAACAGGGACGGAAACATGACCGCCAGGAAAGATATAATAAAATTAAATAAAGTCTTCCGGCCAGATGAAATAATCAAAGGAAAAGAAGAGAAAGTAAATTTTCAAGAAATTAAAGCAACTCAGTGAAAAATACCCTAACCACGAAGTGAAATGCATCGTCAAATATCTTTGGGCTTTCTTTTAATTCTTTTTTAAGTTCTTCCTCTGTAAAATATTTACAACCATCGTCTTCAGCGCCCAGTACTGGTTCTTGATCTGAAAAAATTTTATACATTATAAAAAGATGATTCTCGTGCCGACCGATGACATGACGATTAAATATTTTTTTACCAATAAATTCATATTTATACTCTCCACTTAAACCAATCTCTTCATTGGCTTCACGTTTCAATGCATTGATATCATCTTCTCCCGCAGTCACATGTCCGCCAACAGGAGAAACATACTGCCCAGCATCTTGTCTATCTTTCGCTTGCTTTACAAGCAACCATCTACCATCTCCACCAACGACATTGGCAATAATAGTCTTGTGTAAAAGTCCCTTTTCGTGCGCTACTCCCTTCGCAACAACTTCCAGAAAGTTTCCATTTTCATCAACTACATCTACTAATTCATCTTGTGACATAACACGAATGATAACATAAATTTTTTTTATTTAAAGTGATACGGAGGCGTTGCCTCCGTATTTACGTATCTAGTATCCGGCTTTGGTAAGTAATTTTTTTAGTAACGAAACAGGTATACCAACAATTGCTTCTTCGTCGCCTTCAACTTTTTTAACATATGGTCTCAATATTGGATTTTGCACACCGAAACCACCAGCTCGGCCGAGTGGATCTCCATTTTTTATAAAATCTTCAATTACAGAATCCGAAAATGGATTATAAAAAAAACTTGTACCTTGTTAATTCCTTAGTAATTCTTTGCGATATTTAGAAGATGAACCAAGAATTAATTTCATAAAACTACTTTGCAATCGCTGTGGCTTCGTCGAATTTTACGGAAAGGAGTTTAGAGGCACCGTTTAATCCCACCGTAACTCCGTAGAGCATGCCGGCTCTCGACATCGTTTCTCGATTATGGGTAACGACAATCAATTGTGAATGTTTAGAGAGTTTTTCTAGCATGTCTCCATATTTGCGAGAATTTGCTTCGTCGAGCGCCGCATCTGTCTCATCAAGCACCAAGAACGGAGGCGGATTAACCTGCGACATGGCAAAAAGGAGCGCAATAGAAGTAAGCGACCTCTCCCCGCCCGAGAGCGCATGAAGCTCTTTGACTTTTTTGTGCGGAAGCGCCACATTTATTTCTATTCCTTTTTCAAATTCTATTTCTTCATCTTCTGTTTCTATCTCTTCACCCTCTTCATTATATTCTTTTTTCTTTCTTTTATTTTCGACAACAATGTTTAAAGACCCATGCCCCCCGCCAAACATCAGTGA
>CAYIUH010000013.1:0-11332 GCA_964366625.1 uncultured Candidatus Saccharibacteria bacterium | reverse complement strand
AACTGATAAAGGTTCTGTTACTTCCGTGCAAGCTGTCTATGTGCCAGCGGACGACCTTACTGATCCAGCCCCGGCGACAACCTTTGCTCACCTTGATTCAACTGTGGTTTTGAATCGTTCACTTTCCGAAATTGGTATTTATCCAGCCGTGGATCCGCTTGATTCATCTTCAACAATTCTTGATCCAAATATTGTGGGAACTGAACATTACAACGTCGCTCGTGAAGTTCAGCGTGTGCTTCAGCGTTATAAAGACCTGCAAGATATCATTGCAATTCTCGGCATGGAAGAACTTTCCGAAACAGATAAAGAACTTGTGGCTCGCGCGCGAAAGATTCAAAAATTCCTTTCTCAACCATTTTTCGTTGCAGAACAATTTACCGGAACCAAAGGGGCTTATGTACCGCTTGCCGAAACGATTCGTTCGTTTAAAGAGATTTTAGAAGGTAAGCATGATGATAGACCGGAAGGAGATTTTTACATGCGAGGCGCGATGTAGCATTGAAGTCCGCCTTTGGCGGAAAGGGTAAGTACTTTTAAAATTATGTCTAAGCAATTAAAATTAAAAATAGTTACTCCGGAGCATCTTGTGCTAGAAGAGGTGGTAGATCAAGTAAGTTTACCGACAACCCTAGGAGAGATAACAGTTTTACCGGAGCATATGCCTCTTATCACTGATCTCACAACAGGAGATGTTGTTGCAGTTACCCGGGGTGAGCATGTGCCGTTTGCTGTCGTGGGTGGATTTTTAGAAGTGAAGAAAGGGGAAGATAACATGACTGAAGTTGCAGTGTTGGCTGACTTTGCGGAACATGTGGGAGAGTTGACAGAAGAAAAAATTGCAGAAGCTCGCAAGATGGCTGAAGAAATGAAGCACAAAATGTTAAACAAAGAAATCGTTGACTTTGAACATTTTGAAACCGAACTTGAGAGATCGCTAACTCGTGTAAAAATTGCTGATAAGTGGAGAACAAAAAAATATAGAAAATAATATATTCGACAAACTCAGTATAAAAATTATGTCAAAATTTTATGTTGTGGCGACACCGATAGGAAACTTAGGGGACATAACTCTTCGAGCAATTGAGACACTAAAAAATGTGGATTTAATTTTATGCGAAGACACCAGAGTTACAAAAAAGCTTTTAGATAAATATCATATTAATAAACCGACACTTAGTTTTCATGCGCAAAGCAAGTTATCAAAAACAGATAAAATTTTTAAATTATTAAAAGAGGGGAAAAATTTGGCATTGGTAACAGATGCTGGTACGCCGGGTATATCAGACCCGGGAGCAATGCTGGTTTCTAAAATAAAGGAAGAGTTGAATGAGGCGCAAGTCATACCCATACCTGGAGTCTCCGCTGTTATTACTGCGCTTTCGGCTTCGGGATTACCGATACACGAGTTTACTTTTCTTGGATTTTTGCCACACAAAAAGGGAAGGGAGACCTTATTTAGGGAAATTGCGCAATCAAAACGCACGATGGTTTTCTATGAATCACCCCATCGGATTTTGAAAACATTAGAGTCATTACAGAAATTTTGTTCCAATAAAAAAATCTGTATTGCTCGTGAGTTAACGAAAATTTATGAAGAATTAAAAACTGGCTCACCGGCAGAACTTTTAGAATTTTTGAATAAAAATAAAGAAAAACAAAGAGGTGAATTTACTGTGATTATTTCTTGATAACGCAATAACAACGACCGTTGCCATTATGTTATCTTAACTTATGTTTCAAGCAAGTTATAATTGACCAATCAAATTTTCCCCTCTCTGCCAAATATTTCATCTTATCGAGCGCCCAAATTGCATCATCCAAGGATTCATTACAAGCAGTATATAGCATTTTTGCTTCTTTTGCCAGCTTATTATAGGCATATCTGCCAGAATAAAATTCTTTCGGCATTTTTTCCCAGCCATTCATTTTGTAATAGCAATTTACAATTTCATGAACAGAATTCACGGCCTGCTTGTGTTTTTTTAGATTTACCAAGTATCCCTTAAATGGATTTTCTAAATTATCATCTGGGCTATTTTGCATCCTTTCATTTTAACACAAATGTGTTATATTGGCGGAATGGGTATTTTTACTAAAAAACTAGGTATTGATTTAGGGACGGCGAATACCCTTGTTTTTTTGCCTGGCAAAGGAATAGTTCTTAATGAGCCTTCAGTAGTGGCAGTTTCTGAACAGGATAATAAAATTTTAGCAATTGGTTTTGAGGCGAAAGATATGGTTGGTAAAACGCCAGAATCCATCATTACCTATCTTCCAATGAAGGATGGAGTGATTGCGGATTATCGTGTTACTGAAGCCATGCTTCGTTATTTTATAAATAAAGCAATGGGACGATTTAATTTTTTCAAACCAGATGTGATGGTATCTGTTCCAGCGGGTGTTACAAGCACAGAAAGAAGAGCCGTTATTGAGGCGGCGATTCGAGCTGGAGCAAAAAATGCTTATATCGTTAAGGAACCTATTTTGGCCGCTATTGGCGCAGGAATTCCGATTCATGAATCAAGGGGACACATGGTAGTAGACATCGGTGGAGGCACTACCGATGTTGCGGTTATTTCACTCGGTGGAATTGTGGCTTCCACTTCTGTGAAATGCGCTGGTAATAAAATTGATCAAGCGATTGCTGACTATGTAAAGAAAACTTTTAACCTGGCAATAGGAGACAGAACCGCAGAAGAAGTAAAAATAAAAATCGGCGCGGCGGTGCCACTCGATGAAGAACTAAATGTAACGATCAAGGGAAGAGATTTTATTCAAGGTTTGCCAAGGTCAGCCAGAGTGGGAACAAATGAAATAGTAAAGGCAATAGATGGAGAGCTTCGACAAATAATAAAAGCAATCAAAGATGTTCTGCAAGAAACCCCGCCAGAACTTGCTTCTGATATTATTGATCACGGCATCACAATGACCGGAGGATCGTCACTTCTACGAAATTTTCCTGATTTGGTTTACCGTAAAACCGGGGTAAAGGCAACACTAGCAGAAGATTCTCTGTTTTGTGTGGTTAAGGGTACGGGCATTGCCCTCGAACATCTGGATGTTTATAAAAAAACTATTTTAAGCAAGAAGTAATATGATTTCAAAACATTTAGATAAAAATAATTTACATCATGCATATTTAATAGAAGGATCACGGGGAGATGTTGTGTCGGAAATTTTTGAGTTTTTAAAAAGTATCGGCATAGAAACAGTTGGCAATGCGGATGTATCACACATCTCCTTAGATTCGTTTAAAATTGAAGATGCTAGAAATTTAAAATCTTTTGGCTCTCAAAAAAGTTTCTCCATAGGAAAAAAAATATTTATCGTTTCTGCCAATAATTTCCTGCTTGAGGCGCAGAATAGTTTATTAAAGATATTCGAAGAGCCCATTCACAACACACACTTTTTTCTCATAGTTCCAGATATTAATGCTTTGCTCAAAACTTTCATTTCAAGGTTTTATGTAATATCGAGAGAATCTGACCACCCTGAAGAGCTTAAAAAAGATGCGGAAAAATTTATATCTGTTCCTTTGGAAAAAAGAATCCTTTTTATCAAAGAGCTATTAACCGAAGCAGAGGAAGGGGACGAGGAAGTTGCAATCGAAGAGGCATCTCGTTCTAAGGCAATTAAATTTTTAAATACATTAGAATCCATCCTTCATAATAAAATCTTTATACAAGGAGTAAAAAATAATCCGAAAGAAAATCCTGCCACGATGATTCCTTTTAGGCAGATTTTTACTGTCCGACAATTTCTTCGTCAACCAGGGAGTTCGGTCAAGACTTTAATGGAATCAGTTGCGTTAGTTATACCAGATTTCGAAAATTAGTTATTAATGCTAGAATAAGAGTATGCAGTACAACTTTTCAAATTTAAGAACAGAATTAAAGAAAGTAGAAGAATTTCTAGGCAAAGAATATAGCCAACTCAATATTGGGCGAGCTTCACCCGCCGTGTTGGATGGTGTTTCTATCGAATCATATGGTGGACGAATGCCGCTCAAGAATGTTGCTTCAGTTTCGATCGAAGACCCAAAGACCTTACGTATCGTACCTTGGGATAAAAGTCAGATAAAAGATATAGAGAAGGCGATCAACGCTTCAAATTTAGGAATGTCGGTTGCAACTGATGATTCAGGAATTAGAGTGATTTTCCCCCAGCTAACCACCGAAACAAGAGTTACCCTTGTAAAGGTACTGAAAGAAAAACTTGAAGAATCAAGAATTACAGTTCGTCGAGAAAGGGAAATAGTCTGGAAGGATGTTGAAACAAAGGAGAAAGGGGGTAAAATGACCGAAGATGAAAAATTTAGGGCCAAGGATGAGTTACAAAAAATAATTGATGAAACCAACAAAAACCTCGAGACGAACTTTATAAAAAAAGAAAAAGAAGTAATGGGATGAATATAATTATTTTTCTAATTATTTTGTTGGTGCTGGTTATTGTTCATGAGTTCGGGCATTTTTTTACAGCAAAAAAATTTGGCATTCGGGTGGATGAATTTGGTTTTGGTTTTCCACCAAGATTGTTTGGAATAAAAAAAGGGGAAACGGAATACACCTTCAATCTTTTACCACTTGGTGGTTTTGTGAAAATTTTTGGCGAGAATCCTGATGATGAAAATATTCATGGACCGGATGCCAGGAGAAGCTTCGTAAACAAACCCAAATGGCAACAAGCAGTGGTTCTTGTTGCGGGAGTTTTTGCTAATTTTATTTTGGCTTGGCTTCTGTTTTCCTTTGGCTTTATGTCGGGATTTCCAACTTCAGTTGGGAGTGAAATAGGAGGTGAGAATATTAAAGATGTCAACTTATTTGTTGTTTCTGTTGTTCCAGAATCCAGGGCGGAAAAAGCTGGTCTAAGGTCGGGTGATAAGATAGTTTTTGTAAAGAAGGGGGAACTTTCTACAAAATATATAAGCCCCGAAACAGTAAGATCCCTCGTTAGAGATGGTGGAGAAATCGAAATCGGATATTTACGTGGAAGAAATAATATACAAAATAATATTAAAATTATTCCGGAGAAAAACGAAGAGGGTGTTCAAATGATAGGCATAGCCATGGATCAAATAGGAATTGCCAAACTGCCTATTTTGGGAGCATTTAAAGAGGGAATTAGATTGACCCTCCATATAACCAAAAGTACTGCCGTTGGTCTCTATGCGCTTATTTTAGATAGTTTAAAAGGTAAAGGAAGTATTGAAAGCATTACCGGACCCGTGGGTATGGTCGGAATAGTAGGAGACGCATATCAATTTGGCTTCGTATATTTACTTTCTTTTGCAGCTCTTATTTCTATTAATTTAGCAATTATTAATTTAATTCCATTTCCTGCGCTTGATGGCGGACGACTTTTCTTTCTGTTGATTGAAAAAATAAAAGGTTCACGCATAAACCCCAGAACCACCAACATTGCCAATACTGTCGGTTTCAGTCTTTTAATACTTCTGATGATTTTTGTAACTTATAGTGATATAGTTAAATTATTATAGGATTCAAATTCTAATATTCTAATAAACTTTAGAATGAAGAAACATGAAAATGGAAGAAACTAAAGTATGTCAAAACTGCAAAAATTCCTTTACAATAGACGCTTCGGATTTTAATTTTTATGAAAAGATAAAAATTCCACCCCCTACCTGGTGTCCTGAATGTCGTCAGCTTCGTAGGTATGCATGGAGAAATGAGCGAACTTTATACAGGAGAAATTGCGATCTTTGCAAGAAAAGTACGGTAACCATATATTCTCCTAACAAACCTTTTAAAGTTTATTGTCATGAATGTTGGTGGGGTGATGATTGGGATTTTACTTCTTATGGACGGGATTTTGATTTTTCTCGACCATTTTTCGAACAATTTTCAGAATTACAACAGGATGTGCCTCGCATGGCGCTCTTAAATAAAAATAGCGTAAATTCTCAGTTTACGAATCATGCCGGAGATAACAAGAATTCATTCATGACCTTCGCAGCATTTTTTAATGATAATGTTATGTATAGTACAATGATTTTTAGTTCTCGTGATTGTATGGATGTTAGTAATGTAAATGAAAAAGGAGAACGATTATACGAGATAACAGATTCCCGATCATGTTACCAATGTCAATTTAGCGCACTACTTAAAGATTGTTCCAACTGTCTCTATTGTTATGATTGTCGTGGTTGTAATGAATGTTTTATGTCTTCAAATTTACGAAATAAGAGTTACGTATTCAAGAATCAACAATATTCCCGAGAAGAATACTTAAATAAAATAAAAGAATACGAGTTTTCATCTTTTGTGATTCGAGAAGGACTGCTGAAAGAATTCATAGATTTACTGGAGAACAATTCCATTCATAGATATGTAATCAGTGAAAGAAATATTAATTCAACAGGAAGTTTAATTTCTAACTGCAAGAATGTTTTTAATGGTTTTGAAGTAGACAAAGGAGAGGATTCAAAAAATATTTATGCAGCTGTTGATATAAAAGATTCTATGGATTTATATCATGTGGGTTTACAGCTTGAACTCTGCTACGAGCTCCAGGGTTGCACTCGTGTATCTAACTGCCAATTTTGTCATCTTTGTTATGACAACATGAATGTAATGTATGGAGATACATGTCAAAACAGCCAGAATCTTTTTGCTTGTGTTTCTGTAAAAAAGGGTGAATACATGATTTTTAATAAAAAATACAGCAAGGCAGAATATGAAAAATTAAAAGATAAAATTATAGAACACATGCAGGATACCGGTGAATATGGGGAGTTTTTTCCACCCCAAATTGCACCTGTGTATTACAATGAGACACAAGGGAATCTATATATGTCACTTTCCATGAAAGAAGTTTTGGCGAGAGGCTGGAATTGGGAAGATAATATTCCAGGAACTTTTGGCAAAGAAACAATCACAAGCACTTCCATTCCAGACAAAATAGAAACTGTACCTGATTCATATTTAAACGAAATTTTTTCTTGTATTACCTGTTTAAGAAATTATAATGTGATAGAAAATGAGTTAATTTTTTATAGAAAAGAGGAGCTGCCTTTTCCAAGAAAATGTCCTAATTGTCGTTATAAAAGAAGGTTTGACCTTCGCCCAGCTAGAAAGCTCTGGCATCGTGTTTGCACATGTGATGGTTCGATAAGCTCACCACAAGCTAGAAAACATACCAATCATGAAGGAAGGTGTGAAGTAAAATTCGAAACATGTTATTCTTCAGATCGCCTAAAAAAAGTATATTGTGAACAGTGTTACAATCAAGAAGTGTATTAGTTGTGCCTTCTCCCATTCGTACGAATAGGTAAATAGTAAAAATGAAAAAACGCAAAATAAAATTAATTCACGAAGTTCGAGCAGTAAAAACCAGAAAAGAATTAGCCAATATTGTAAAAGCGCAGAGAATTAGTGAGCGAGTTTTAAATGATGTTTTGAAGAAATTAGATACGGGTATAAGTGAAATAAAAATTGCTAATTTTATCAAAAAAACATATATCAGCCATGGCGTAAATGTGTTAGCATTTCCGCCGATCGTGGCATTTGGGAAAAATACTGCAAATATTCACCATGAGCCAAATAAAACCAAACTAAAAGTAGGGGATATGATCATGTTTGACTTTGGATGCACGGTTAATAATTATTGTTCTGACATGACTCGTACATATTTCTGGGGGGAGCCAAACAAAAAACAGAAGAAAATTTATGAGAGTGTCTTAGAAGCACAAAATCGTGTGTTAGTAGTATTAGCTCGGGGAGAAAAAAGAGCAAAAATTATAGATAGAATTGCGCGAAGTTTCTTGACAAAAAAATTCAGAAATAATTTTAAACATGGATTAGGACATGGGGTTGGGACAGTCATTCATGAATGGCCAAATTTTAAACCAAAATCCGAAGATCTGCTACCCGCCATGTGTGTTATGACAGTAGAACCTGGAATATATTTAAAGGGTTTTGGTGGAGTACGAATAGAAGATATGGTTCTTATAACCAAGAAAAGTTGCAAAAACTTAACTAAAATACCAAAAAGCTTGCAAAAAATAATACTAAGCCCTATAATATAAGGGTGAATAAAAAACAAAATTTTGCAAAAAAAATTAGTATTGCTGTACTTTGTGGCGGACCATCTCTTGAGAGAGGTATTTCTCTGAACTCCGCTCGGAGTATATTAGACCACCTGGGGAGTCAGGGCGTTAAAATTATCCCTATTTATTTTAATGAAAAGAAAAAGCCATATAAAATTTCTCCCGCCCAACTTTATTCCAACACCCCATCCGATTTTGATTTTAAATTAGCGACAACCGGAAAAGAACTTTCTGAATCATCACTGGTTAAAATTTTAAAAAGCGCTACGATTACTTTTCCTTGTATGCACGGAGCATTCGGTGAAGATGGAGAAATTCAAAGTTTTCTGGAGAAACACGATATTTCTTTTATTGGATCAGAATCGCAATCCTGTAAAAAATCCTTTGATAAATTTAGAGCTAATGAATATATTCGTTCGCTTGGATTTTATGCTCCACCGTCGATTTTATTGAAAATTACTGATACAGAAAAAGAAATAAAGAAAAAAGTCCAAGATTTTTGGAAAAGCCAGAAAATAACTAGAGCCATTGTTAAACCAGCTTCGGGTGGTTCAAGTATTGGGGTATTTTCTGTTGACAAAGTTAGTGATGCCGTAGAAAGTGTAAGAAGTTTATTTAGTAAACGAAGAGATACCCGTGTAGTCGTAGAACCATTCGCCAAAGGTAGAGAATTTACTGTTATTGTTTTACAAAACAGATTTAACATGCCAGTAGCTATTTTACCCACCGAACAGGAAATGGATTATGAAGAGCACCAATTTTTTGATTTTCGAAAAAAATATTTGCCAACTCGACAAGTTACTTATCATTGTCCGCCACGATTTTCAAATAAAATAATAGAAAAAATACAAATAGAAGCGGAGCAACTTTTTTCAATTTTTGAAATGCGAGATTTTGCTCGATTTGATGGGTTTTTAATGCCAGATAGCAACATCTGGTTTTGTGATTTTAATATAATTTCTGGTATGGAACAGAATAGTTTTCTTTTTCAACAAAGCTCTCGGATCGGTCTTTCTCACCAAGACACCATGCGTTTTATTCTAAATAGCGCATGTAAAAGAAGGAACATTTCTGCGTTACTTGAAAATCCCTTCTTGAATAAAAATTCAAGCAATGAAAAAAAAAGGAAACCCGTTGCTGTGCTTTTCGGAGGAGAAACAGCAGAGAAACAAGTCTCTCTAATGAGTGGCACAAATGTCTGGCAGAAACTTCGGGGCTCTAAAATATATAACCCTTTTCCCTATCTTTTAGCCAAGGCAAATGAAATTTGGGAACTTCCTTATTCATATATTCTCAATCATACTGTTGAAGAAATAATAGAAAATGCAAAAAAAGCGCACAAAGACATTAAAAGACTTTTTTTTCTTATTGAAAAAGTAAAGATAAAATTATTTTTACAAGAATCCGATGCCACTGAACGCTTTTTCATGCCTAGGAAGCATACATTGGAAAAAATTCTCAAGAAACATCCATTAATATTTTTAGCCCTGCATGGTGGGATGGGCGAGGGTGGCACAATTCAAAAAATTTTAGAAAAAAATAAAATTAAATATAATGGCTCAGATAGTTTTACTTCGAAATTGTGCCTGGATAAATGGCTGACCAATGAAGTTATTTCACAAGCAAATATCAAGGGAGTTAGTACTGCTCCACATATTTTACTAAAAGCCAAAAATTTTTCTAAATTGTCTTCAAATAAAACAAAAGAAGCTTATTGGGGGATGCTTCTTTCTACTCTTGGAAGAAAAACTGTTATTGCCAAGCCTAGAGGGGACGGTTGCTCGGCTGGAGTAGTGCGACTTTTTAATAAAGAAGATTTATCCACCTATATCTTGTTTGTAAAAAATAAATATTCAGTTGCTAATCCGGGGACTTTTACAAACCAGCATAGTGTTATACAAATGCCCGAAGGGGAAGTAACCGATATTATTTTTGAATCTTTTATTGAAACTGATAAATTAAAAATTAGTGGGGAAAAAATTGTCCATATCAGAAAAAATGGTTATATAGAAATGACAGTGGGAGTAATTGAAAAGGGAAAACAGATAAAAGCGCTATCTCCAAGCATAACCGTGGCAGAGGAAACTATTTTAAGTGTTGAAGAAAAATTTCAAG
The DNA here is from genome assembly GCA_964366625.1 of uncultured Candidatus Saccharibacteria bacterium. GTDB lineage: Bacteria > Patescibacteriota > Minisyncoccia > Phycocordibacterales > UBA9973 > UBA9973. Next base: position 1,146 of record CAYIUH010000013.1, on the reverse strand, counting down.
GTGGTACTGGAGTAAATATCACTCCACCGCCTGAAAAAATTATTTCTAAGAAAAATTTAATTAAAGTAAAAAGATCCATTGAGCTCGTTGCGGAAAAACTCGGAATTCGTGGTTATGCCAGGATTGACATTTTTGCTCAAATCAGAACAGGGAACATAATCGTTATTGAAGTGAATACTCTTCCGGGATTGACTCCTTCGACTGTTTTGTACCATCAAGCCCTAGCAGAAAAGGAATCCATGTTTCCTAAAAAATTTCTAGAACTTATAATTGAAAATAAAAAATCATCCCAGTAGTAGAAAAAATTCACTACGAGACAAGTAAAATGAAAATTAAAACACCCTCATCCTATATAGCATTATCAAAAAAAAATTTAATTCACAATATAAAACAATTTAAAAGTATGGCAAAGACGGGAACTAAGTTTGCTGTGGTTATTAAAGGCAATGCTTATGGCCACGGACAGAATATAGTGGCCAAGATTTTGAATCCTCATGTAGATTATTTTTTTATAAATAGCATAGAAGAACTTGCACTTCTAAGAAAGGTGAGTAAAAAACCAGTCCTTCTTCTTGGTTTTGTGGAGAAAAAGGATTTAAATCAAGCAATAAAACTGGGATGCATTCTGACATTTTTTTCTATTGAATCATTGAAAGAAATTGCCCAAATAGCAAAAAAATTAAAAAAAATACAAGAAGTTCATGTTCCAGTCGATGCGTTGCTTGGTCGTGAGGGATTTCTATTTCACGAATTAATTCCATTATTTCGAGAAATAAAAAATTTAGAATATATAAAACTCTCTGGTCTCTATGCGCACTTTGCAAATATTGAAGATACGACAGATTTTTCTCATGCGCAAAAACAAATCTGGGAATTTGAAAAAGCCTTAAAATTAGCAGAAAAATTTAATTTTAAAAATTTACAAACACACATCTCGGCAACTTCTGGACTTTTAATTTATGAAAAAAATCAGGGGATTCATCCTCTTATTCGTCTTGGTATCGGCGTGTATGGTCTATGGCCATCAACATACTTAAAATCCAAATATAACAATAAAAATAATAAATTTGGTTTAAGTTTAAAACCTGTACTTGCCTGGAAAACAAAAATTGCGCAAATTAAAATTTTGCCGAAGGGGAGAACCGT
>CAYIUH010000012.1:0-11847 GCA_964366625.1 uncultured Candidatus Saccharibacteria bacterium | reverse complement strand
AAATCTATTTTATTAAAAACTTCTTTGAAATATTGATCTAGCCCTTCTTTGTTTTTTACTTCTTCGACCGAAAGCCACACATATGCATCATGGTATTCATCAAGCATCGGTTCGCCTGTGATCTGCGCCAGATAAGTCAGACGGACGACATGTTTGTCTGCTCTTAAAATGTCTTGGGCTCTCACTAACTTCGGCTCTTCAGATAAAGTTAGCTTTGTCTCTTCAAAAATTTCTCTTTTTAAATTTTCCAGTAGCGAAGCACCCTTTTCTATTCTGCCTCCTACGATATCCCAAGAATTATCTTTCGGTACTTCGGGATACTTTTCCCAATTTCTGTGCAAAAGCAGAATCTTCCCTTCTTTGTTTTGTAAAATTATTTTTACTCCGACTTGTAGTTCCATATTATTTGAAAAAATTATTAAAAATCTCTTTATCATCTCTACCACAAACACGTTTGCATGTTTAATTCTTTTGCAAAATTTTTTAATTCTTCACTTTCTGTTCTGCCATGAAGAATGGGTATTGCTCCGTATTCCTTTGCAAGTCTAGCGGTCGCAGCGCCAATACCTGATGACGAACCAGTTATTAAAATAATTTTATCTTTCAACATAACATAAAAAATTACTTATTTTTAATATATTCAACAAACTCTTTTGGAATTGTAAACTTTTTGATTAGTTTTTTAATCTAAATTTTTATAAATATCTTTACGGTGGCCTATGGCAATCAGCATAACATGTTCACCACTTAAACGGAATATCCCTCGGTAATTACTAGTAATTCTAAACGAAAAAACCAATATCCCAGGAATTTTTAGTTTTTTTGTGTGAAGTTTGGGATGAAAAATATCTTCAATTAATAAAATTTCTTGCTTAATAAGTAGTTTCTTTATTTTTATAGGTAGAGTTGAAGTAGCTTTTTTATATCTCTCGATTTTAAGAAGAATCATCTCTTAAATTCTTTAAAAGAGTCCTGTAAACCAAGCAAAATTTCTTCTCTATTTGAATAGTCGTCTAGTGTTTCTGTTGGAATTTTAGATATCGTAATTCCCTGATTTATCACAAATTGACGCAGGGAAGCATTTACGATATCCGTCAAAGAAAAACCAAGTTCACTTGCAAGCGCCTGTGCTTGTAATTTGAGGTCTTTTTTAGTTTTAATTAAAATTGTTGTATCCATATCTAAAAGTATATACAAACGGATATTTGAAGTCAAGGCCCTGTAAAATTGTTTCCACTCCAACTTGTAGTTCCATATTATTTTGCCAAAAGTTTCAACCCTGTTTCTTTGTCATATCTTTTCATAATTTTTTCTGGCAACCAGTCTATTACTACTTCCCCGGTAATCGAAATAGTGAGTCTGCTAATATGCCCGCCGAAACATTTATATTTCTCATTCGAGAAAACTCCATGCGCATGAACGATAGGTTCATTTTCATTCCATGCAACATTACCATTCACAGAAACTATTTCCATATTTTCCTCCCTAAATTCTTTACTAAAATATTCTCTCTTTTCAAAATCATAATATCCCAGCTCAACAAAAGAACATGCGCCGATCATGGCGAAAGAGAAAGATGCATCTTTCTCTTTCGCCATAGTTTTCAAAATAACCAGAGCATCTTCGCCTCTCTCTGTTTTAACCACACTTCGGTTTTGCGAATCTAAAATAATTTGCATTTTTATACAAACTTCTTGAGAATCGGAAATTTTTTTGCTAATGCTTTTATTTCTTTATGTACACGCTCTTTTATTTTTTTATTATCTTTATTTTTCAATACAGTAATCATAAGTTCAGCGACTCTTTTACACTCCTTCTCTTCAAAACCCCGAGTGGTGATAGCCGGTGTGCCAAAGCGAATACCGGACGGATCGAGTGGTTTCCGTGTATCGCCCGCAATGGAATTCATATTTAAAGTTATACCAACTTCATCCAGAACCGTTTGCGCCTCTTTGCCTGTCACCCCTAAAGACCCGAAGACGTCGGCAAGAATCAGGTGATTGTCCGTACCGCCCCCGATCATTCGAATTTTATTTTTCTTGAAAACTTCCGCCATTCCCTTAGAATTTTTAAGAATTTGCTTTGCGTATAATTTATATTTTGGAGTCATGGCTTCACCGAATGCTACTGCCTTAGCGGCGATGCTATGCATATGCGGACCACCTTGAATACCGGGGAAAATTGATTTATCTATTTTCTTGGCAATTTCTTCGTTTTCTCTGGTTAAAATTATCCCTCCACGTGGACCACGAAGGGTTTTGTGCGTAGTAGAAGTAATAATGTCAAAACCATCATCAAAAGGATTGCGCAATACTCCTGCCGCAATGAGTCCGGCGATGTGCGCCATGTCTGCCATGGTAACAGCCCCAACCTCACGAGCGATCTCTACGAATTTTTTATAATCCAAATTTCTCGAATACGCAGAAAATCCAGCAAGGATTATTTTGGGTTTATGTTCGAGAGCCATTTTTCGCAGATTTTCATAATCAATCTCACCCGTTTCTGGATTTTTCATTTTATATGTAATGAATTTGTAAATTTTTGCGGGTAGAGTCATCGGATGTCCATGAGTCAAATGTCCTCCATGTGAAAGATCCATTCCGAGCACCGTATCCCCGGGCTCCAGGAGCGCGGCATATACTGCCAAATTCGCCGGAGCGCCAGAATGTGGCTGAACATTCGCAAATTTACACTTAAATAATTTACAAATGCGTTCGATCGCAAGCCGTTCAATCTTGTCCGTAAAATCCTGTCCACCGTAATACCTCCTGCCTGGGTAGCCCTCGGAATATTTGTTAGTAAAAATAGAACCATTGGCTTGCAACACATCCTCTGACACATAGTTTTCAGACGGAATGAGCTCGAGCCCTTCTGCCTGTCTCTTTTTCTCACCCTTGATTAATTTATCCACTAGTTTGTCTCGCATGGCTTTATAATAACATAACCAAGCAAAATCTTGAAATAAGCTTTTCGTAGGGGTTTCGAGACTGGCGAGCCGAGAACTTCAGGACTTTTTTCAACAGAAAAAAGTCCATACCATGGAAAAGCTTATTTCAAGATTTTGCTTGGTTTTACTTTTTGAAAGAAAATTCCACTTTTTTCCCGTCAGACTTCATGATTATAGCCCCTAGCAAGTCTGTACGAAAAATTTCTGCGCTAGATTCTCCTAAAGTCTGTAAAGTATCCGGGTGCGGATGTCCATATTTATTTTTTTTACCTAGAGATATAAGTGCGTATTTCGGAGAAATCGCTTTTACAAATTCGACAGAAGAAGAAGTGCGAGAGCCGTGGTGGGGAACTTTAAGAATGGTACTCTTTAGTTTTGTTTCGGGAAAATTACTAAGAACTATTTTTTCAGTCTTGGTCGTTGCGTCCCCTGTTAACATCACTGAAGTATCGCCATACGAGAGTTTGGCTATTATTGATCCATCATTCGGCGACCAATCGAAAACATCTCTGTCCGGAAATAAAATATCCATTACCACCCCACCACCCAAATGAAGTCGCATGCCCTTTCTTGCTAAAATATTTTGTATATTTTGTTTTTTTATTTCTTCTTGAAGATTTTGGTAAGTTGCGGAATCATTCATTGTTCCTGGTTCGAAAATTTTATCCACTTTGTAATTTTTCAAAACATCCAAAAATCCGCCAATATGGTCTGTGTCGGGATTGGTAACGATTATACCATCAATAGTACGGTCAAATGGAGACACCACCCGAGGAAGCTGGCTTAAAATTTTTCTGGGTGGTCCTGCATCGACCAATATCTGCGTTCCAGTCGGAGACTCAATAAAAATGCTATCCCCTTGTCCGACATCTAACATGGCAAAAATTAAACCCTTTTGGGAACTTTTAAAATCAGAATAAACGAGAAAGATATTTATTACTAAAAGAAACAAAGCAAGCAAAAACAAACCATATTTCTTGATAGATGTTTTGTTGCCGTTATCCATGTTATAATAGTAACACAACAATAAATAAAAATATGAAAAATTTTCAAGAAAAAAAATTTAATATCGGAGAATTGAAAGGAATTTCTATGAAAAACATCGAGGAACATTTGAAACTCTATTCGGGTTACGTGAAAAACTCAAATCTTATATTAGAAAAAATCAATGAGCTAGCGCTCAATACTGAAAAAAACGCATATGCGCTTGGGGAAATACAGAGAAGATTTGGATTCGAATACAACGGCATGCGAAATCATGAAGTTTATTTTGAATCTCTCTCTGGTGGAGCTAACACTTTAAATGAAAATGGTAAATTAAAAAAAGCAATTATTGAAGAATGGGGTTCGTATGAATTATGGCTTAATCGCTTTAAATCTATTGCCCTAACCCGTGGCATCGGCTGGGCAATGCTTTATTATGACCGACAAGAAAAGAGGCTTCTCTCAACCTGGGTAGACGAACAACATTTGGGACAACTTCAGGATTGTACACTCATACTCGGACTTGATATGTGGGAACACGCTTTTGTTGCCGACTATCAACCAAGTGGTAAAAAACAGTATATAGAAGATTTTTTTGAAAATTTAAACTGGGGGGTCGTGGAAAACAATTTTATAAAGACCCAGGAAAATTAAGAACAAGATTTTTGTCGGTACGGATTTTTTTCTGTTGAAAAAAGTCCTGAAGTTCTCGGCTCGTCAGCCTCGAAACCCCTTAAAAACCTTTTCTTAATTTTCCTAAATATTTTCTACAAAAAAACTTCTAATACTTCTCCAAAAAAGTTTGTAAATAAAATAAATATAAATCAAGAGAGCAATGGCAAACGAAAAATCAGGAATAGTTATAGACGAGAAAGGTATGCGGGATAAAAAATTAATTACACTAAGCTCGTAATGTAATAGCAAAAAAGAAATAAATCCAAGTGGCACGGACAACGCATGCCAAAATATTCCGACAAAACTCGTCAAAAATCCGAAGAACATCGTAAGAGGAATAAAAGGAAGAATCAGAACATTGGCTGGCAGGGCAACAAGCGAAAGATTCCCCATTTTGTATAGAATAAACGGCAGAACGAAAGTGTATGCGGCAAATGTTACAGCTACAACATCTCGTAGCTTGAAAGATTTAGTCACCCACATGAAATATTTCTCAATCTTGGGTGTGAAAAATATCACTGCCACGGTTGCAATAAAAGAAAGCTGGAAAGACACATCATAGACAAGCACAAAAGGATTAAGCAAAATCATAAACACACCAGCGAGCATAAGCGCCCGAGCGACATCATAGTTACGCCCCGTCGCCCGGGCGATCAGCACCAAAACCGCCATTATCCCTGCTCGCACCGCCGTAGAACTCCCGCCGGTCATTAGAACAAAAAGTAGGATCGTAAATATCCCCATCCCAAAGCCAAAGTTCTTTGGCAAAAAGCCAAATAACTTCATGAACCACTCTGCCACGATCGTAACGTTGTAGCCAGAGAGTGCCACAATGTGGATAGTTCCGGTGTTAACAAAATTTTGCCTTAATTCCTCACTAAAAGAAGATTTCTCCCCCAAGATCAGTCCGCCCATCAATAAATTTTCCGGACTTGCTATTACTAAATTCATTTTTTCTAGAAATTTTTCTTTCACAGCAAAAAGTGAACGTTTTACAAAATTACCGTTTCTTTGTGAAACAACTTCCACGTCTGCATAATTCATTATGTAGAAAATTCCATCCTTGCGCAGGTAATTCATATAGTCGAAAACCTTACCCTGATCAGTGACAAAATTTTCCGGCTTCTCTAGCTTGCCGGAAAATTTTATTATATCACCGTATTTAAAATCTTCACCAAAATTAACATTGACCAAAATTTTTGTCTCCAATTCTTCTTCTACCATAACAGTGAGTCTTTGATAATTTTCCTTAATTTCTGGTTCATCTACAACCACACCAGAGAGAGCTACATTCTCGCCGACTTGGGATTCAAGAAAATCAGGTGGTAGAACATCTGCTAAATGAAATCTGAAAATTCCAAGCGTGAAAACTAAAATAAAAATTCCTAGAATTATCCCCCATTGATACTTTATTACACTAAAGTAAAGTACCGATACTAAAGAAATTAAAAGTAAAAATAAAACAAAATAGAAATTTAACAAGATAAGAGAACGCAACAAAACTCCAAAAACAAAACCAAAACATATCGCATAGAAAATTCTATCTTGCATTTTATATTATTTTTATTTTTTTAGCTCTACTGGCTCACCTTCTGCAAAACTGGTAGCGATCAAATCTGCCCGGTCATTATATTTATTTTCATTGTGCCCCTTCACGTAAGTCCATTTTAGTTTCAGTTCTTGCGCAAGTTTATGAAGTTCTTCCCAGAGCTCACGATTCAATACTGGTTTCCTGTTGGCATTACGCCAATTATTTTTATTCCAACCATGTATCCATTCTGTAATTCCTAAAATTACGTATTTCGAATCAGAAAAAATTTCTATATTTTTGTGATTTGTAAATTTATTTTTTATATGTTTTAGCGCCTCGATCGGCGCAGTAAGTTCCATCTGATTATTAGTAGCATGATCCACGCTCCCCCCTATTTCCAGCGCTCTTGGCTCGCCAGAATTTTGCGAAAGCAAAATGACGGCGGCCCACCCAGCTCGCCCAGGGTTCCCTTTCGCCGCTCCATCTGTATAAACTACAACTTTATCTTGTTTAATCATTTTTATTTAATATCTTCAATTATTAATTTTAACTCTTCCTTCATTCTTAATCTAGCCAACTTGGGAGCTCGGCTCCCAAGTACTATTCAAGTAACATGAATTTTAACTCTTTTTCTGATTCCTTTCTGCTCAAAATATTAGGCAGGGTTTCATCGCAAAAATACTTATATTCACTTTTATTTTTAAACTGACCTAAAATAATTTCTTTTTTGCAAAATGATTTACTTGTTTTCTCTATATATTCCTTAAAACTTGATATCGGTAACTTTTTCATCCATTCTTTATTTAAGTTCTTATGAACCCTAAAATTTAAATTTACATAAACACTCAAGTGTAATAGGTATGAATTGGATTTCACATGAATAGCTTTATACTTCCCCTGAAACAAAGACCCATTTCGTTTATATTTCTCGTTAAAATAATTAGTGTAGCCTGTAGATAAACGATGCATAAATTTTTGCACCCCATCATCTACTAACGGTTCTAAAATAAAATGATAGTGATTCTGGTTTAAACAGTAGGCAATAAAATTAACCAACTTCTTTGACTTGGGAGCCGAGCTCCCAAGTTGATTAAATGAATGCTCGTAGATACTACCAATTGGTTCAACAACATTAAAATTGGACATACTTTTAAAAAATCTATATAAATCAGCAGAATTCATAAAGATATCTCGCTTGTCTACCCCTCTGTTGTATATATGATAAAATTCTTTAGTGGAAAATTTAATATTTCTCATACTTAACAGTATACCATACCTCCACTTGGGAGCCGAGCTCCCAAGTGGAGGGGTCCCAACCCAAGTGGATTAATGTATATCTTCAACTCTTAATCTTAACTCTTCTTTCCCTCTAAATCTAGACAGGTCGAGGGTAGCAAGTAGATTAGCGTTCAGACTTTCAGTAAGACGAGTCTTGAAAGAATCATGATCCGAGAAAAAAGAAACTGCCTTGGTCTTGTTCGAACTGTCGGAAAAAATAATTTCTAAATGTTCACCAGAGCCATTTTTACCGAATTTTTTAATTTTTTCTATCTTTACATCGGGAAAATAGAAAACAGGTTTCGGATTCGCTAGTCCGAAAGGCGCCATTTTTTCTATTTCTTTCCAATTTTTCATATTGACCAAACCTAGATCGGATTTAATATCATAATTAGCCAATTTGTCAGACTGACTAATTGCAATTTCCTTTTGAATTTTTTTAAAAGAAAGAGAGAGAGCTTCTTCTAGAAAATGAACTTTTTCATTTTGAATCGTAAACCCTCCGGCCAACTCATGCCCACCAAAATCTATAAAAAAGTCTCTTGTTGTAGTCATTAATTCAACAATAGACACCAAACCCGGAGATCGACAGGAACCTTTGATGCAATCATTCTCGTCTTTCCCCCAAACAAAAACCGGCTTCTGATACATATCGGAAATTTTCCCGGCCACCAAGCCCAAAACTCCCACCCTCCAATTTGGATTACCGACAACTATAACTTCCCTTATTTCCTTTTTCTCAAAGTTCCTGTTAACCTCTCTCATAATTCCGATCACCATATTCTTCCTTTCATCATTTATTTTTGACAAATGTTCCACCAACACACCTGCCCTCGCTTCGTCTTCGGTTGAAAGAAGCTCGAAGGCTCGCATTGGATTATCCATACGAGAAGCGGCATTCAGTCTGGGAGTAATCATAAAACCAACATCATCTTCGGTGAGATGCCGTTGTTCGATGTGCATCTTTACCAGAAGTTTTTGTAATCCCGGACGAGGAGATTTACGCAAGACTTTCATACCAAAATACGCAATCGCGCGATTCTCCCCTGTAAGAGGCACCATATCAGACAAAGTGGCCAGGCCTGCCATATCAAGCATCCACTTTTCTGTGCCACTTTTTATTCCATAGTATTCACCGTATTTTTTAATAAACCCCTGCGCAAATTTAAAAACAACTCCGGCGCCACAAAGCATTTTCTCAGGATAATCATCGATTTTAGGATTTAGAATTGCGTAAGCTCGAGGTAGAGTGAAGGATTCTGTCGCAAGAGAGTTTTTGAGTGGTCTGGGGATTTTTTCCGAGGACCCGAAAAAATTCTCTTGCGACGAATCCTTCTGGCTTGTAATTGGCAAATGGTGATCAGTAATAATTACATCAATCCCGTCCACCTCTGCTTGCGCAACTTCAGCCACTGCCGTAATGCCCAAATCAATGGTTATGAGCAACCCCACCCCCTGATCCTGAAACTGTTTTATTGCTTCCATATTAAGACCATAGCCTTCTTTATTTCTTTGTGGAATATAAATTCCATAATTTTTATAATTTATTATTTTAAATAAATCCTGCACTATAACCGCACCGGGAATTCCATCACAATCATAATCTGCGTAAATAATTACTTTTTCGTTTGCTTCTATCGCTTCATAAAGTCGCACGCAGGCCCGTTCCATATCACGCATTAAAAAAGGATCATGGAGATCCCTCTGATAGTCCGGGTTTAAAAAAACATTTGCCTCTTCTTCGTTTTTTATTCCTCTCTTTTCCAGAAGTGCTCGCAGTAACTCATGATACTTTTGCATTAGTTGAATTTTAGCATATAATGAGGGAAGTTTTGCAAAATAAAGTTTTTGAACGGTCTGGCTGGGGAAGGGACCCAGAGATCCGAGGACCTGAAAAAACTTTGATTTTATAAAACTTTCTGACATGAGGGGGTAAAATAATATATTTTTCTCATTCCTCCAAGTTTGTCTCTCGAAAAATACATTATTTTACCCCCTCTCAAAAAATATATGAAAAACTGCATTTTTTGTAAAATCATAAAAGGAGAAGCGCCATCTTATAAAATATGGGAAGGCAGAGAGCATTTAGCTTTCCTAACTCCATATCCCAACACCGAGGGCTTCAGTGTTGTTGTCACGAAAAGACATTATCCGAGCTACGCTTTTAAATTACCAGACAATATTTTAAAAAAACTAGTTATTGCGACTAAAAAAGTGGCGAAGAAACTGGACACAGGACTAGGCGACGTTGGTAGGACGGGGATGATTTTTGAAGGATTCGGCGTAGACCATGTACATGCCAAGCTTTTCCCCATGCATGGTACAAAAAGCAAAACATGGAAACCAAGAAATTCTAATATCAAAAAATATTTTAAAAAATATGAAGGATATATTTCTTCCCACGACTATAAAAGAGAAAGTGACAAAAGGTTAAAAAAAACCGCTAAAAAAATTCTCGAAGCTACTCCGTGAGCGCTTTAAGCGCTGGCAGTTCCCTTCCAGCCAGAAACTCCAAAGTCGCCCCACCAGCCAGACTGACATGCGAATAATCATCCAAACTTCCGTATTTCCTTACTAAATCAATCGTCTCTCCTCCAGCCACAATTATCTCACTTTGAAAATTTGCTTTTACATTCTTCATTGCATTAATTATAACCTGTGAACCAAAAGAAAATTTTTCATCTTCAAATTTACCCATTGGACCGTTAATAAAAACAGTTTTCGACTGACTAATAATAAGAGAAAATTCTTCTAATGTCTTCTGTCCAATGTCGAGCGACATCCATCCCGCTGGAATTTCTTCAGTAGTAATATCTATGGTCTTCGTGGTAACACCATCAGAGATAACAAGGTCAAGCGGAGTAATAATTTTTTTACCAGATATTTCTGCTTGTTTCAATATTTCTCCAGCATGCTGTACCCAGTCTTTCTTTTCCCGTTTCACCTTGTCGACAAAAACATCTTCAATAAAAGAACTCCCCAAAGCTCTACCCTGCGCTTTTAGAAAAATATTCGCCACCGCACCTCCGACTAAAAAAGTGTCAGCCACGCTCAATAAATTGCAGATGGCATCAACTTTATCAGAAATTTTTGCTCCACCAATAATAACGGTAAAGGGACGCTTGGGATTTTCTAATAAAAGAGAGAGCATTTTCACTTCATGTTCTAGGTAAAGCCCGGCAACAGTGGGCAAAATTCCTTCAATGCCAGTTGTCGAAGCATGAATGCGATGCGCCTGAGGAAAAGCGTCAAAAACAATCAAATCTTTCCCGAAACAAAGTTTTTTAGCAAATTCACTATCATTTATCATTTCTTCACTGTGAAATCTAGTATTCTCGAGCATGATGATATCTTGAGGCGCCATGTGAGACACTTTCAAATCAATCTCTCTGCCCACACAGTCATCTACTTTAAGAACCGGATGGTTAAGAAGTTCGCTTAGTCTTCTGGCATGAGGAGTAGTACGTAATCCATCCACCACAACTCCATCCGGACGCCCGACATAGGTGAGGATAACAATCTTGCAATTTTTCTTTAAAAGATATTGCAGGGTCGGCAGTGTTGCTTGAATACGAGAATCATCTGAAAGTTCAAAAACTCCATTTATCTCTTTAAGTTCAATGTCATAGGGAGCACGATAAAGAATAGTTTTCCCAGTTACGTCTATGCTGTTTAAAGTTTTTAGTTTCATTTATATAAAGTTTCGCAATATAAAATATAACTTTTTGCAGGGGTTTCGAGGCTGACGAGCCGAGAACTTCAGGATTTTTTAAGCTTCAAAAAATCTGTACCGGAAAAAAGTTATATTTTATATTGCAATTTTCTCCGTAATATTGATAATCTCAACAAAACTCTTTGCATCTAGACTCGCTTTTCCAGACAATAACCCGTCAATCCCTCCATTTTCTAAAAATTCTCTCGCATCACGTTCATTGACTGATCCACCATAAATTATTCTAACACGAATTGCTTCTGCGCCAAATTTATCAGAAAGTATTTTTCTAATAAAAATAACCATCTCGCATAGATCCATTGGTGTAGCATCTCTGCGATTCTCCGTACTAGAAAGCGCCCAGACCGGCTCGTAGGCAATGATTATTTTTGAAATTGAATTTTTAGAAACACCTTTTAGACATTCTGTAATTTGTTCCTTAACAATATTAAAATAAGCATGACTTTCATCTCTAGTATTCTCTCCAACGCAAAGTATTGGCACAAGCCCAGAGATTAATGCTCCCCTTACTTTTCTATTAACTATTTCATTCGTCTCACCTAATGTTCGCCTTTCTGAATGTCCCAGAATCACATGACGAACACCAAGATTATAGAGCATATCGGTAGACACTTCTCCGGTATAGGGCCCATTATCCCCAGGACAAGCATCTTGCGCACCAAGCTTTACCTTACTTGTTCGAATTTTATTTAATTCATC
>CAYIUH010000011.1:2106-12886 GCA_964366625.1 uncultured Candidatus Saccharibacteria bacterium | reverse complement strand
AACTCAAGGCGGATCATTATCCTCGAGTGCTTGATTCAGATAAAGATAAAATATTGAAAGAATTAAAAAAATTAGTTGGACAAAAAATCTCAGTCATGATCATCTCCACCATCCCCAAAGAAGGCAAGCTTATTTTCTCCGAAAAAGACAATAATCCTGAAGAGAAAAAAGAAATTCTAAGCAAATACACCATTGGCGATGAACTCGACTGTATTGTGGCCGGACTTGTGGACTTTGGAATATTTCTCAAGCTTGAAGATGGATTAGAAGGCCTAGTACACATCTCCGAGCTCGACTGGGGACTCGTAGAAGATCCTCGAATTCTTTATAAAGTGGGTGATAAGGTTCGAGCGAAAGTTATTGAAATAAAAGATGGCAAAGTGTCACTTTCAATAAAGGCCCTGAAGGAAAATCCTTGGAAAGAATTCGAAGGGAAATTAAAAAAGGGGGACATCATCAAAGGCGTGGTAATCAAGTACAACAAACATGGCGCGCTGGTATCCATAAAGGAGGGTGTCGCTGGACTAGTGCACAATTCTACCTTTCCTTCAGAATCGGCACTCCGCATTAAACTAGAACTTGGAAAAAATTATAATTTCCAAATCACTCTCTTCGAACCCAAAGACCAGAAGATGACCTTAGTGCATCTGGATTAAAAAAACCAATCAAAGACGGAAGCAAGGCTTCCGTCTTTGATTTTTCAGTCGTTATCGTTTAAATTTATCCATTCAAAAATTTCTTTTTGAAAAGTTACTTTTGTGTCGAAATAATTAAGAAAATCTATTCTGTTAAGAATCTTATTTTCCGATCGTGTATTTCCTAAATAATCAAAATAACTACTCCATCGATATGCTTTTAAAAAATTGAGGATCTTCTTTTTATTTCTAATTCTTCTCTCTTTCCACTTTGAATCAATCAACTTCACTGGATTAAGGTGTATATATGAAAATAAATACTTGGCCTGGTTGTTTTTGCTCACATGAACAGATTTAAATTTACCTTCAAACAAGGATCCTGTTCGTTGATACTTAGCATTAAAATATTTTGAATAAGCAGTTAAAACTCGATGAAGAAAATCCGTAATGGCTGTTCCAGACGGAAGCCTTGCTTCCGTCTTTTGGGTTATATATAAATGGAAATGATTGGGCATCAAAACCCATGCACCGATACCAATTATTGACTTACCTTTCTCAAAATCCCAAGCATCAATTTTTCTCTTCACGATATCGTTTTTAAAATCAATTCTTTGTTTGGAATTGCAAAGATATAAAAGTTTTATGAATCTTTCTCGATCTTTGTCATCCAGAAAAATTTTCTGTTTGCTATTACCTCTATTATAGATGTGATAATATTCCCCCACAACGAAATCCATTTTTCTAATAGACATGAAAACAATTGTACACTGTTCAAAAGACGGAAGCAAGGCTTCCGTCTTTTGGCTTCCGTCTTTTTGATTTGTTTTTATCTTTATTTTTTATTAGACAGGAGAAGAAGTAATGCTGTCTGGAAATATTATTTCCTCAGATGCTATATCTTTCATGATATCCATCACTTGCTCGGCATAGAGACGGACAATGGATGGAGGATTGTAAGCTTGCAAAATACCCTTGATATCTTTGTCAGCATAATAATTAGCAGTTCTAGGATTATTCCCACCTAAATTCTTGGCGATAATTTCTATCGCATGGTCATAAGAATCAAAATGAATCTTACAAGAACCCCAACCGAAGGGATTGAAATCCGCTTTTTTACAAGCAAATTTACCTCCAGTAGATTCACGCATGGCAATAGCCGGTATTAAACGCCAATCGAGATTATTCTTTTCTGCTTCAAGCACCATCTTCATGCCATAACCTTCGAGAGGAAGACCATGAAAAGCAAAATAGCTATCTATGGCTTCTGCTTTGGAAGCGAGAATAATTACTTCGGTATCCACTTCTTCGTTTTTATTAAAATCGAAAAATTGTGTACCTGTATTAAATTTTTGGACAAATACAATCTCTTCTCTAGAAACGATATCTAAAGTAACTTGGGCAATAGGCACCGCAGGAACCGAAGATACGAACGTTATTGGTAAAAGCACGAGAGACTGCACAAAGCGAACAATTTTTGTATTTTTCATAGTAAGTGGTTGAGCTCCACCAACTTCACGTCTGTATTTTTCGGTCTAGGACCGAAAAAACCTTATCTAATAAGGCTTAGCCCTACTAATAAGGTTATATTAATATACTAGCATACTTTGAGAAAAAAGTCAATAGTTAGACAATGATTTTTGATTATGTCAAGCCCAAAAATCCTTATTCTATAAGGATTTTTGGGCTATAGTTACTTGACAAGTAATCTTAAAATTGGACTAATTAAGACTGGGGAAAACCTTATCGGCCACTTTATACGCCTCCCCCGCTCCCATGGTTACAAATACGTCATTGGGACCAAGATTTAAAGCCAAAACAGCTCTTTCGGCAGATTCAAAATCTGGAAAAGCTTGAACTTTCTGATTTTTTCCTGAAATCAAGGCCTCTCCACAGATAGCATCTGCCAATTTTTCGCTAGAAATACTTGGGTCTGAATTTTCCCGAGCAAAATAAATAGGCAGCAAGAAAATTCGATCAGCTTCGCCGAAACTTTGGGCAAAGTCATTAAAGAGAGCTTTAGTGCGACTATAGAGATGAGGCTGAAATAAAACTGTGATATTTTTCTCTGCTTTTGGATAAAGTTCCCGCAAACCTTGTAAGCTGGCTTTAATTTCTGTCGGATGGTGGGCATAGTCGTCATAAACGATGGTTCCCTCTGGCGTCTGCCCTTTTTTTTCTAGCCGTCGCCAAGTGCCCGAAAATCCTTGCAGGGATTTTCGGGCACTTTCTTCATCTATGCCTAAAATATCTGCCACCACCAGAGCCGCAGCGGCGTTCATTCTGTTGTGAACCCCCGGCACAGAGAGCTTGGGAACTTTGTCTAAATATTTTGAATAATCTTGTATAACATTCTCACTTTTGGAAGAGAGCTCTCGAAAAGCACTTTCTATATCTTCTAAATCTTTGTAATAATCCAAGTGATCCGCATCAATATTGGTGATAACTAAAATTTTAGGATGCAGATTGAGGAATGATCTTTCGTATTCGCAAGCTTCAACTACAAAAAACTCACTTTTGCCGGCAATGAAGTTGGATTTGTAATCTTTCAGCAGTGAACCGACTATAACCGACGGATCAAGCCCAGCATCAATCAAAATTTTAGCAATCATTGCTGTGGTTGTCGTCTTGCCATGTGTTCCGGCTACAGCAATTGTATATTTATCTTTCGTAACTATGCCAAGCATTTCCGGATAACTCAACATTTTTATTCCCAAATTTTTAAGCTTGTCATAAAAATTTTTGTCATATTTTTTAACTGCAATGGTGTAGATAATCAAATCCGTATCTTTAGGTATTAATTCTATCCCCTGCCCGAGCTTTATATCTACGCCAAGTTTTTTCAACTCTAGGGTAATTTCATTCTCTCCGATGTCCGAACCGGCAACACTTTTCCCCCGCCCGAGTATCATCCTCGCAATAGCCGAAATGCCGATCCCGCCGATGCCGATGAAGAATACTTTTTTAATTTTAGATAAATCTAAATCTTGCATTTTATTTTAATTCTAAGTAAGAATATTCATTATAGCTTCTGGTTCTCGAAATACCGATCTTTTACCATTTTTCCCTGAACAAACAATTATAGGTGCCCAGCCTTCTTTATAAATTTCTACTGCTCTATCAGCAACACGAAGGTCGTTTGAACCAAGAACAAAAATAATGTCAGCTTTTCTAAGTTCCTGATGCATCAGCATATAATCCCAGATAATTTTTGCGTAATGGTCAATTTTTTCCATACTTTTTAACAAACTTTTGAAATAAATCTCCTTTTTCTTCAAAATTTTTCCAAACAGAATAACTGGGGGAAGCAGTAGACAACAGAGAGATTTTTCCTTTTGGTGTATTTTTAAAAGCGAATTCAACTGCTTTTTCCATACTTTTTGTTTCTAAAATTTTAAATCCCTTTTTTGATTTCAAGATTCTCCGGCCAGTTTCTGGGAACAATACAATATTCTTTATTTTGCTTTTCCTTAATACTTTTTCTAATTCATTAAAATCATAACCTCGGTCTTCTCCCCCGAGCATTATAGTAGCAGTTTTTGGAAGCGCCTTTATCGCTTCAATTGTAGACTCTGGAGCTGTGGAAATCGCGTCATCATAAAATTTTATCCCTTTAAATTCACCTACATATTCTAGACGGTGCGGAAGAGATTTAAAACTTAAAATTGCTTTCTTGATTACTTGTTCAGAAATTTTCAAAGTTCTGGCAATTTTAACTGCCACTTTTATATTCTCCAGATTATGCCGCCCTAAAAGAAAAATTTTATTTGAGAGCGCCGGAATTTTTTCACCAAAAGGGGGGTAGAAAGCCACATCACCTGACTTCTGAAACTTGAAAATATTTTCTTTGGCTTTATAATAATTTTTTATATTACCATGATAATTCATATGTTCCGGAAAAAGATTAAGGAGCACGGCAATATTTGGCGAATATTCTATGTCTTCCAGCATATAACTCGAAAGCTCAATCACAAAAATTTCATCTTTTTGCGCTGGCTTAATCAGAGCTTCGAGCATTGGATTGCCGATGTTCCCAAGCAATCGAACTTTTTTACCCGCTGTTTTTAAAATGTGATAAATCAAACTAGCCGTAGTGCTCTTCCCCTTGCTCCCGGTAATGCCTATGGTTAAATTTTTATTTTGCGCAAAAAATAAATTCGTGGCTGTGGTGTAAGGAACTTTCACTTTATTTTTTGAAATACCCGGAGTTTTTATTAGAATGTCACAATTTTCTTGATTCTTCAAATAACTTCTGTCTAATTTTTCATCTAAAATTTTTATCTTAAGTTCTGGATAATTTTTTTTAATATATTTTTTCGTAACTTTCCCTTCTCGACCGTAGCCCAAAATACCAACTTTTTCTAGACCAAGAAGCTTAAACGGCGCAGGCAGGGTCGGCGCATCATAAGTTTTCATTACTTTTCGTAAAATTTCTTTAGGATTTTTAATTTTATTAATAAACTTTTTTACCGTTAAATCTTCTGGGTGTCTTCTAGAAATTAAATAAAGCGCAGCCTGCGACTCATCGAACGTGCCCACGCAATCAAATGGCTTTACCTTGCCAAATCCAAGCAAGTCTTGATAAGTAGATATTAATGTTTCATCATTCAAAAGATCTTTACTAAAAATTTTTATCAATTTCTTTCTTCCCATGAAAGGTGCTAGTATCAAAAAAACGAAGGCACATTTCGGACACTTTCTGCACCATAAGTCGTCAGATTCGTTTTTGTAAACTTTTAAACTTTTGTTACAGCTGGAAAATAGAGAAAAATATTTTTCGTATTTAGAAAACATTTTGACAATTCGAATTTCATAAAACTGACGTAAGAGCGAGAAATAAGTAATATCGGGAGTTATAAACTTCTTCGTATAGTCTTGCATCATGGATTCAAACTCGGCAGATTTACTCCACTGGTGGTTAATTACCTCGTCTTTATATTTTATATTACCGAAGTTACTACTATATTCATTACCTACTACGATATATCTATGTCCGTACAGAGCGGCAGACAAAGTCCCTAAAAAAGCAAAGACAGCTGAAATCGGAATGTGCCCTTGGTAAATTTCCTCATTCGTTTTTAAAATTTTTGGATCTAAAATTCTCTTTATTCCAAGAGAGAGCTTTCCGGATTCTTGGATAATTCTTTCAAAAATAGAGCCATGATGTTCTGTTTCTACTGCGAATAAGGAAACTTTTAAATTTTTAAGAAGTTCTAGGGCAACTAATGAATCTTTTCCCCCACCAATACCAAGAAGTATTTTATCTTCGGTATCAATTCGCACAGGAGAAGTTGAGGTGTTCTCGTGCGGAAATTTAGCAAGTTTTTGGGGATCAAGTTTATTTTTATACAAAAATTCTCCTAAACCCTTTTTATATACTATACTCCAAAATTGAGCTTGTTTTTTTGAAAGCTTGAAGGAGGTTTGAATTTTCGGTGGACAATATAATTTGAAATAACTTATGCCCAAAATTAGACTTAGTGGTTCAAGGAATTTATGTATTTCTTTTTTATTTAACTTCGCTGTTTTCTTTGGCAAGATAATGGTTTCAAAGAAAAAAATCGGGTTAGAATTATAAAATTCCACTTTATATTTAAAGACGATTTTGTTGTTTTTTGAATCAACTTTATACCCGACAAACTTAAAAAGTTTAGCCCTTTTGGTCATAAAAACATATTAGCATAATTTCATCCTAACGCCTCCCTCAACTTCTCCATATCGCTCCATGGATATTTTACACCTTTTATTTCTTGATAAGTTTCATGCCCTTTGCCCATAAGTAAAACAACGTCGTTCTTTTTTGCAATTTCACCCACTTTATTTATTGCTTCGTCTCTGTCAATAATTATTTGAATTTTTTTTAGTTCTTCCGTAGAAAGATCAGGAGTCATTTGCTCGAGAATTTTTCCTGGTTCTTCGCTTCTCGGGTTATCAGAAGTAAAAAAAACAATATCAGATAAACTTGCGCCGACTTTCCCCATGATCGGCCTCTTGAATGGATCTTTGTCGCCACTACAACCAAATACAGAAATAACTCTGCCACCCGAAGACACAATTTCTCTTGCTGTAGAAATAACATTTTTTAAAGCATCCGGTGAATGAGCGAAATCAACAACCCCGAGCACACCACCCGAAGACATAAAATATTCAAAACGACTACTTGGCGGTTTTACAGTTTCTAGAATTTTACTTACCTTATCCATATCAAAACCGAGAAGCTCGCAAGCACTCCAGACAGCCAGCAAGTTGTAGGCATTGAATTTCCCTAAAAGTTTAGATTTTACCCACTTGGCGGTTAAACCGCCAAGTGGTATTATTGAAAATTCTAGCCCAGAAAAATCTAATTTTTTAATTTCTCCATGGAAATCTTCACCCTCATTAAACCCATATGAAAACTTTTGCGCTTGGATATTTTCTATCATCCTGTTGCCATATTCACTGTCGGTATTTGTTAGCGCAAAAGCGGTTGCAGAAAGCATCTTAAAAAACTTATTTTTTGCTTTAAAATAATTTTCAAAATTTTTATGATAATCGAAATGATCTTGGGTTAAATTCGTAAAAATTCCTCCAACAAAATTAATCCCGGCCACTCGATTCTGATCTAAAGCATGAGAAGAAACCTCCATAAAAACATATTCGCACTCTACCTTTGCCATTTCACTGAAAAATTTAGTGAGAGTTATAGAATCCGGCGTAGTGCCGGGTTTTGGCACTTTACTATTTACTTCTAATTTTCCCCCATTCACCAAATTCTCATTGGTCCCAATAAGCCCAGCCTTATACCCAAGCTCCGTAGCAACTTTGTAAAGTAAAGTAGCTGTAGTTGTCTTGCCGTTTGTCCCCGTCACCCCGACAATTTTCAATTTCTTCGACGGATTGCCATAATAATACATAGCCCAAATAGACTTCATCCTCCACCAGAATGTTTTGAGTTTTTTAAAAAAATCTTTCATATTATTTTCTTTGGATCCCATTTTTTGTATTGACACTCTAGCAGGAAGGCAGAAAAGCTATTGTTTACTGAGTAAATATTCCTATTGTAGCAGATTAAATCCCTTTATACTATTCTTATATATGGTATAATCAGCCTCATGGAAACTTCGAAATATCCAATTTCTAAAATTGAAAAGCCTACAATTAAGGAACTTAAGCAAGAATCGAATGTTCCGATTATTGATATCATCAGACACGGAGAAACCAAAAGAAAACAAGATCATTTTGGTTTTCATAAAGCTACTCTTCTTAATATAAACAATCCAGACTTTAAATTAAGTACGGGACACTTGGACCTAGACGAAGAGGGAATAACAAATATAGAAGCATCTGCTCAACAACTTATTGACTTAATTGATATAGAAAATGAGGTTGTTCTACTTGTTAGCTCCCCTGCATGGAGAGCTCATTCTTCGGCTCTAGTCTTAGAAAGAATATTAAGAGAAAAAGGTGTGGATATCTTAAATGCCGAAAGAAAACCAAAATTCTCCAAAGCTATAAATCAGCATTCATCATTCTTCGAAAAAAGTTTAGAAAAATACCATACTGACAATAAGACAATAGAACAAATAATGGAACACTATATAAACAACGGGTACAAAGAAGGTTTAAAAAGGTCTAAAGAAACTTTGGGAATAGATATACTTGAAAAGATGCAAGAAGCAGAAAATTTAAACTTTCAAATATTTTTGCGCCATATGAATAATATTTATCATTGGCTTCGTTCTAAAACTTTGGAAAAATTAAAAGAGAAAAAACTAAGAATAGTTGTGCTTGCCCATGAAGAAACTACAAGAGGATTTATTGAGGAAACTATGCCAACTGGTACACTTTTTCAGGAAAATGGCCAGATTTTGGAAATTATTCCACAGTCTGAACTTTTAGCAGGAGACGGAGTTGTTACAAATGTTAAGTTATATCCTAAAAAAGATAGAAATCTTCAAAAACAAGGTCAAGTAAAACGAGGATTTAATCCTGAATAAAAGAAAAGAAACCGAATTATAATAATTTCGTACTATCAACATAGTATCTTAAGGCCTGATATTGATGTGGAAAAATCTTTTCTGGATGTTCGTCTAACAATTTTTCAAGTTCATTAAGGCTAACCCATCGAGGATCTTTCGTCTCACCTTTTTGCATCTTTGGTTCTCCTTCAACCTCGCAAACAAAGATAAAACCAAACCACAACCCTTCATTGCTTTTAGTAATAACTTGTTGACAAATGAATGGCTGGAAAACCATTGATTGCCTAGACTGATCCAATTTTAGTGACTTTCCTCGAAAAGAGTTCCGGTATGCTATGATTTTCAATCCGCATTCCTCCTTTACCTCACGTACAATTGCATCAAAAACATTTTCGTAGTCATTAATTCGTCCACCGGGAATTTCAAGTAAACCTGAATACCTAGGACTAGTTTTTAGTTTCCAACGTGTCTGAAGGAAAATTTTTTTTACATTCCCTTCCATTCTTTCTAATATACCTGCAATAAAAATTACCGGCGCTTCTGATTTTTTTTTCATGTTAAAATTAAAAGTTATTTAATAATTTCTAAAACTCTTACCGCTACGCGTTCTGGTGAAATATCCGATGCTCCTCTCTTACTTTCGGATTCTCCATAATAAAAAGATTTTTCGCTACCTTTAAAACTTAAATCGACGAGTGCGTGATTGCGAATCATTTCTCTTCCATAAGGATGTGTTATACGAAAAGTGTTGGGGCCAGACCAAAAAATAGAATTACTCAAACTAAACATGACATTAGGTGTACCACACATACTCGAATAATGACCCAAACCTGTATCTGGAGTCACGCTAACATTAGTCATGTGCATAAGGGTATTCATTTCGCTTAGTGCCACACTTCCTCTATGCACGTCATAGGACTTTTCTCTTTTTAATCGATCGATCATGTCGCCATTTAAAACTCGCTTTTCTTCATTTGTATCATCAATAAAAAATATTTGTATTTCTGACCTGCGTTCACAAATTATATTAATAAGTGACTCCCAACGTTCCGGGGTATATTCTTTCCCTTGAGCACTTGATCCTGGAGATATAGTAATTAATGGTTTATTTCTATTAAGATTGAATTTTTTGATCAGTGCTTCTTTTTGATCATCAAAATTATTTTCTTTAGGAATAAATTCTCGAATACTGTAAATATCTTCATAAAGCTTTTGGCCGAACAATATTTCCATGTTTCTCATAATTCTCATCGGCAACATGTCGTATTTCTTTATTTTGCCAGGTTGAATTGGGATTTCCTCTTTAATCCAATCCTGGCAATCGTGGTTAAAAACTTTAATAGGATTTTGTTCGTCTATTACTTTCATTCCAAGAATATTATAGTCATGAAATTTTCTATTTAGATTGAAACAGAAAAGCTTATCTTTAGGATTGGGATGAAAAGACTCAACCTTATCGAGTAAATCAAGTTCTGGATATATTGTCCTAAGGCTGTCAAATAAATCCCTATGGGAACTAATAACGGTAATTTTTTTACCTCCAATGAAGTTAAACTCCAAGTATTTGGTAAGAGATGTTATAACAGGTAATTCTAAAGTAGAATCTCCAAGATGATCACCTAAAACAACAACAATACTTGTTGCCTGATTAATGGCATGCAACAAAGGAGCTGTTTCATAAAACTTTTCATTAAATGGCTTGTCTCCAACTTTCGCAGACTCCAGTAAGCGATTATATTGCAAACGCACAACCTTTTCCTTGTCATGAAGCACTTTTTCAAAAATTGTTTTTGACTCTAACATATTTATATTTTTCTAATTCACTAAACTTTTCCGATGCTGCGAAGCATTTATAAGGCCGCATTTTTTGTATTTATAGATTTCGCCTGTGGCTGGATTAATCGCCCCGCAAGGACAAGGGTCGTTTCTGCCTACTTCCTTTTTCGTATCAGAAAATTCTTTTGGTTCAGTGTGACTTGTTACTAGAGTTTGTTTCGGTAAATTATTTTCAGTGCTTCGACTTCGCTCAGCATCTGCGATATTTATCGTACTAATCAACGAAAAAACTTGCTCTCTAAAAGTTTCTTCCATTTCTTTAAACATCGTTAGGCCATCTTTTTTGTATTCCACTATCGGCTCTCGCTGACCATAGGCACGCAAGTTTACCGACGAGCGCAAATAATCCATCGC
>CAYIUH010000011.1:0-2006 GCA_964366625.1 uncultured Candidatus Saccharibacteria bacterium | reverse complement strand
TCATAAATAATTTTTCTCTGGTGATTCATTACATCGTCATATTCTAGAGTGTGTTTTCGGGCATCAAAATGAAAACCTTCTATTTTTGCCTGCGCTCCTTCGAGGGTCCGTCCGATAAAACGATTTTCAATGGGCTGATCTTCGGGTATGCCAAAGCGCCCCATCATTGTTTTAATTTTCTCCGATCCGAAAACCCGCATCAGGTCATCTTCCAGTGAAACGAAAAATTGCGTTGCCCCCGGATCGCCCTGTCTGCCAGAACGGCCTCGAAGCTGGTTGTCAATTCTCCTCGCCTCATGTCGTTCGGTTCCTAGAACAAAAAGTCCTCCCACGCTTTTGACAAATTCATATTCTTTTTGAACTATTGGATTGCCTCCAAGCTTGATATCTATTCCACGACCGGCCATATTGGTGGCAATGGTCACTGCTCCCCGTTTGCCCGCCTGCGCTATAATCTCACCTTCCTTTTCATGATTCTTGGCATTCAAGATTGTATGCGCTACACCTTCTTGTTTAAGATAAACTGAAAGAAGTTCGTTTTTCTCAATTGAAATAGTTCCGATCAAAACTGGAGTACCCTTTTCGTTTAATTCTTTTACTTTTTTGGCAATGGCTTGAAATTTCCCCTTTTCAGTTTGGAAAATTAAATCGTTTTGATCCAAGCGCACCACTGGTCTATTGGTCGGAATGACGACAACATCGAGACCATAAACTTTTAAAAATTCTTCAGCCGAAGTTTCCGCCGTGCCGGTCATGCCCGAGAGCTTTTTATAAAATCTAAAATAATTTTGAAAAGTAATGGAGCCAGATGAACGAGTTTCTTTTTCAATTTTCACTCCCTCTTTCGCTTCAATGGCTTGATGAATTCCTTCAGACCAGCGCCTACCGGGTTGCAAGCGACCCGTGAAAGGGTCAACTATAATCACCTCCCCTTCTTTCACCACATAATCTTTATCTCGTTCAAAAATTGCTTGCGCTTTGACCGCTGTTTCTAAATGATGCACATATTTAATACCTTTTTCTGTATAAATATTATCTACCCCCAGAAGTTGCTCCGCTTTAGTGATACCCATATCCGTTAGGGTTATCGCTTTCAACTTTTCGTCCACTTCATAGTCTGTATCTTTTTTTAATTGTTTGGCAATTTGATAAAATTTAATATAAAAATCCTCAGAGTCTCCCGCCGCAGATGAAATGATAAGCGGAGTGCGGGCTTCATCTATCAAAATAGAATCCACTTCGTCCACAATGGCGAAGTGGTGTCCTCTTTGCGCAAGATTTTCCACCGAAGTAGCAAGATTGTCTCGCAAGTAATCAAAACCGTACTCGTGATTTGTTCCATAAGTAATATCTGCGCTATATGCTTCCTTTCTAGAAGATGGTTTTAGAAAATCATAAACAATTTTAAATTCTCCCACTCGATCTCTTTCTTCGTCCTCCTCTGTGTGTTTCGGATCGTAGAGATAAGAAATATTATTTGAATTAATCACCCCGACAGAAAGTCCTAAAAAATTATAAACTTGACCCATCAGGACCGCATCCCGACGAGCCAGGTAATCATTCACTGTCACAAGATGGGTTCCGCCGCCGCCGAGGGCATTCAAAAAAAGTGGTAGAGTAGCGACATTTGTCTTTCCTTCGCCGGTTTTCATTTCAGCAATTTTGCCCCGATGAAGAGCTAACCCTCCGACAAGCTGAACATCATAAAGCCTGATTCCTAGAGTTCTTTTCTGGGCCTCCCGCACCAGGGCAAAGGCTTCGGGTAATATTTCATCCAGCGTCTCTCCTTTTCCCAATCTATCCTTAAATCCTTGAGTTTTTCGGAGAAAATCCTCATTTCCTAACTGCGAAATATCTATCTCTAAAGCATTGATCTTGGAAACAATTTCCTTTGTGTCGGTAATAAATTTAGAACTTTCGTCACCAAATATTTTACTAAATAAGCTCATAAATATATATTAGCATAAAAACAAAAAACTTCCGACTTTCGACGGAAGTTTTTTAAA
>CAYIUH010000010.1:0-13083 GCA_964366625.1 uncultured Candidatus Saccharibacteria bacterium | reverse complement strand
ACTTCTGGTGCGATCCAAGCTGGAGGTGTTATTGTCTGTAATATCGTACCATCGAAAGAATCATTACAGTTTTGTATTTTAATTTTTTTAATTATGGAATGTTTAGATTTTCTATTGGACATGATAAAGTCTTATCGGACATGCAAAGATTTATGTCCTTTAGAAATAGAAAAACCAATAATGTCAAATAAGCTTATTTGATAAGCTTATTTGTTTAATATTGTAAGAATTAGATATTACTCTGACTGTAAATAAAACTATTTACGGGAGCAATACTTACTGGAGCTTCTGGATGAGTTTTAAAAGGAATTAGGTTTGACGGAATGTCAAGATTGAGCTCTGGACACATAATGTTGTTAACTTCTGTTTGAGTAGTTAGATAGAATATTCCGGTTGGATTGGATATCCCCCATGGAGCCAAGACTCTTTCTGTGTGTTTAAGCTGGAAAGCCATTACCGCAGTCTCTGTTTTTGATCCATATATGCCATCTACCGCCAGACCCGTATTCATATAATCATTTAAAAATTGCTGAACCTTCTTTACTGTTTCTGGATTATTGTTATGATTTCTTCGTAAAAATTTATCAACATAAATCCCACAAGCATTCTGCGCACCCAATATTTCCCCTCCATCTACTTCGCTCCTGTCACTTCGGACATAAGAGTCAGGATTATTGGGATTGCCATCTGTGTGACAACCCGGATCATCTTCATCTTCTAAGGTATCTTCAGGGTCAGAATTATCTTTATTGTCTGAACATTGAACACGACCACCCCCACCTCCCCCACCTCCCCCACCTCCGTTGGTGTTGGAAGTATCATTTTCTTCACTGTCGTCGAACGGATCATAAAGGTCCGAATTTTTATTTCGGCAACCCGGATCATTTTCGTCTATTAACCCATCACTATCATTGTCTAGACCATCAGAGCAGATGTAGGATTGTGCTGGATTTATAGTGATAGTAACTTCATCATCATCCGTTGCGCCGTCATCGTCTGTAACAGTTAATTTAAATACATAGGTACCCTCTATAAGCGGAGAAGCGGAAGGATCTTCAACATCATCAGGATTAACAACAGAAGAGCCCGAAGTTTGTGTCCAAACATATGAAGAGATTGTCCCATCAGAATCAGTACCAGTGCCATTTAGATTTACAGAATTAGTTGGAAGAGTGATGATCTGATCAGGGCCCGCATCTGCTATTGGCGCAGAATTTTCTGGCACTTCTTCTATTTCTTCACAATCAAGTTCTATTTCAACGACTAAGTCATTGAAATCATTGTCTCCATTGACAAGGTCTTCGAAACCCAAAACATATGTATTGGAAGTTGGATTATAAACCACAACTTGATCTCTAGATCCAGAATTTAAGGAATTTTTGGTAGCGAAGGTTCCTTGAGGAGTTGCTCCGTTCCAAGTCTTTATGGCAAAGCCGATCGAAGTAGCATTATCCAAGTCAAGAGCGAATGGTCCGCTGGTTGACAATGGAGTTGATTCATATCCAGCTATGGCTGCAGTCTTGAAAATAGGAGTGAAACTATCTAGATCATCATTTTTATAAAAACCAAAAACAGAAGAATATCCAGCAAATTCATTTATAAATTTTGCATCAATTTCAACCCTCGAGTTTGCGTCAATGTTCCATTTCTGGAATTGTTTTTGATCAGAGGTAACATTTAATGTGTATGATGCATTATCGAGGACTAGTTGTAAATCCTGTTCTCCTTCTGGCGCTGGGTTAACAGTTTCTGCTGTTTCATCTCCCAGCGCATCTGGAAGAGGGCAAGAATTTGTTATTACAGGTGGAGGAGTTGGGATTACGGAACCTGTGATTTCAACATCATCAACTGAAGCTCCTGCCACTTTCCATCCAGTATTGCCAAAGAATTTAATATCGATCAGAGAATTAGAAGCATCATCAGGAAGGTTGATCTCTTCGTCATTCCAACTAATTTCATTTGGTGTAGAATGCGAGTTCAAAAGGATATATTCTGAATCAAAATTTTTCTTCCAGAAAACTTTCAGCGTATCTTCATCTTGCGTGTTTTCATTATCACTTCCCCTCCAAAAATAAGTTAAGACAATATCTTCATAATCGCTAGTGTCAACTGTAATGGACATGGATCCATCGTCTCCGAGGAATGCGTATCCAACGGTGCTTGATTCAGGACGAGGCGAATCAATTGCAATTTTAACGAAATCACTTAAATCTTCTGTTTCAGTCCATCCGGAAACATTGTTTGTTGCGGTACTTCCAAAAGAATCAGAAAAAATTGTTACTGGAGCGGCGGAGACACTTTTAATAAATAAAACACCAACTGCTAAGAATTGTGCGAGAATTAAAGATAAGAATAATTTTTTCATAAGAGTTTATTTTTTTAATAATAAAAATTCTAATAATAATTTTAACCTGAACTAGAAAGCCATAAATAAAAAGAAGAAATAACATTTTTAATAAAATATCATACATTACATACAATGTCAAGTTTTTATTGACAATATCAAATTTTTGTTACCTAGATAAACTTACGTCTGAACTGAAATTATCATATAAAAAATTTTTGTCAATTATTTTATAGATTCAAAAAAGTCCTTTTATTTTCTATTGGACATGGGTTTATTATAAAGGACACGTTAATGTCCTTTATAAAATGATCAAAATTTTATTCATAATGAACAAAATAAAAATCCTCCGTTTGAGGCAGAGGATTTTTATTTTGTTTATATTAGTACAGAGTACTAATACCGGTTATATCCGGCTGTTCCAATGTTCTTTTTTTTGTTTCCCCTTCTGTACCGAAACCATACATAGTAACTCCTGAACAAGTGGATTGATAAATGTCTGCCAATCCCATACTATGTCCAAGTTCATGGATAGAAATATTCCAGAAATCCATTTTATTTGGTTGCACTAAAGCATCTTCTGTCCATTCATACAGAGTATTATAAACTTGATCCCAAGCGACTAATTCTCTATTAAAAGCTGGTCCACTGAATCTTCCCCAGACAACAGTGACAGCGATGGTGTCATTTTCAAGTTCTCCGAAAGAAACTTGGTTCTTGTTATCAAAGGTGTATGGATCAGTCGCAACGCCAACTCCCAAACTACCAGCACCTAGAATATTTGATGTGCCAGCGGCGTTCTCCCATGTGGCAATGCTTGAAGTGAGATTGTTTAATACAAATGCATTACTTAATCCTGCGCCGGGAAACATTTCCCAGGGCTCCACTGTCTTCCATTTTGCTCCGCTTGCTATGAAGCCGTAGCAAATGGTACCTCCCTTCGGTGGCTTGGCGCTACCTCCTCTGGCATTCCCTTTCTTGTGTACTATGGCATAGCCATCCACAAATGAATCACTCTGCGCATTATAAGCTTTTCCTAGACTAAAAACCCCCTGCGAGACTTCGACTGCTTTAGCTGGGAGAGAAAAACCTGCCGGCTTCCTGGCTGAAACCCCTGAAGTTGAAATAAAAAAACCAAAAACAACTACTAATGATACTAACTTTAGTAAATTTTTCATACTTACATTATATCATAAACCGCAAATTTTTTCTGTCAATGTACTGTATTCGTCCACCACATATGGCACTCCGTAGCTGATAATGAATTAAATATATACTGAAAAGGAGAAAGAAGCGAGAGCGAATGATGCGGTCTTTCTCCGTTGTACCACAGGAGCCAGTCAATCAGCTTGTTGTTAAATTCTGCCACATCATCTCGGAGCAAGGCTCGGTGGTAAATGAGAAATTCTTCATCCAGTGTTCGGTTGAACCTCTCTACATGAGCGTTCATCTTCGGACTTCTAGGGTAAGTATGGAATCTCTCTAAAGAAAGAGAAGCGCAAGCTCGATCAAAATGCAGAGCAAATTCACTGCCATTGTCGGTTTGTATTGCAGTAGGACAATCAGGCAAGACAGCAATACATTTCTTTAGAAAATCGGAAGCAGAGACTGAGCCATGATTGGTGTAACAAGCGGCGAATGCCGTGTGCTTTTCGGTGTCCGTGGCGGTAATGATATATCTCTTCACTCCATCAATGAAACGAACCACGGTATCTACCTCAAGTACTCTGTATCCTTTTGGTCTGCGTAATTTCTTCTGCCAGCGAAAAAGCGTTCTTCTCGACACCCTAAACGCTTCTTTGGTGGCTTCTGTGCCATGTCGCTCCCAGAAAGCTAAAATCCTACATCTTTCTTTTGCTTGTTCGGTAATCATATACCGAAAGCGTAGCACTCTTTGCCAGATCGTTATGAAGCCTTTTGTATCCTTGAATTTGTTAAATTGACGCATCGCTCCTTTAATTTAAGGAGTGCCATATGTATCTGAACTTATGCATGACTACGACAAAAAGAACACGGATTTAAAACAAAGTCAAAAAACGCTTTCCATAAGCAAGGACTGTCCTTGCCTATGGAAAGGTAAAACAAAATCAAACTAGGCCTATAATCTTTTTTGTAATTTCGGGAATTTCTTTTCTAAAAAATTTCTTTACAGTTTTCCAATTTGCCGGAAAATATATTTCCGGTTCCGGATCTCCTTCGGCATCTTCAAAATACACGAGGCTTTTTAAAATATGTGCAAGATTTTGTTTTATAGTATATTGTTTATGAATTCGCATAATTATTTTGGATAAAGATTGAACATTGTGACAAATCCAGTATAAATCAAAAAAATCTCTTTTACGGCCACGTTGAGAAATGGCGATGATTTTCATTATGCCGATATCTTGTGGATCTATCATCGAAATGGTTCCGTATTTAGGTTTTGGAATGGTTGGTACAAAAAGGGGATACGCAATAAAGCTCATTTTTGCTCCCCAAAGCTCTCCATAGAGTGTTCCTTCACTTAGAGAAGTCGTTACCCACTTACCTTCATTATTCAATAATCTCTCGATTTTTTTTCGATTAAATTTTTCTTGTTCTGTAAAAAAATCCAAGTCTACAGACTTTCGATGTCCACTTTGTAATGCTAGCGCAGTACCACCTGCCAGATACCATTTACTTCGTAAAAAGAATTTTATTTCAGCGCATTTTTGAAATGCACGTAGTGTCGCTTTCGGTAAAACATTAAAATGAAATGGTGAGAATTCCGGTTTTACTTTACCATTAGTGACCATAAAGCTTTTGATTTACCACTTACTTGAACCCTAGGAAGGCCCAAAGTTTTTTTTATCATAGATTTTGGATAGTGTCTAAACACCCAACCAACCTCGTTTAGTCGACCAAACTCCAAAGTTCTCTCTATGATATAGCGAGCATTTTTTTTCACATCTATTTTTTTTGGATTAGTGTCCCAAAACAAGGCTTGCCTAAATTTCATGCTTACATCATAGCATATTTTTCTAGAATTTTCAAATCAAAACCCTGCGTCTGACGCAGGGTTTTTGCGAGTTAACTATTAAATTTTTCTAGATAGGATTCTGTTCGTCGCAGTGCCCAGGGCCAATTAAACCTTCGTTGTAACTACCAAGGATTCCTGCAAGTGAAGTGAATTCGGTCCTGTATTGTTTCGCAGTTTTCCCTTTTCCGATTTGAGCAGGAGTAAATGTTTCGAATAGAATCTTTGCACCGTTGATAGCATCCTGAACTTCGTCTGGAACACTTGCATCAGTTTCAGTATTTAGCACAGTTGCCATGTACTGATGAGCTAACTGATAATATGGATTACCTCCTGGGGGTGTCTTGAAAACATTTAACCAACTCACTCCACTTAGAAAGAAGTCTGCGTCAGGTCCACCTACCTCATCCCATGCACCACTATCATCTTCAGGAGCAGGTCCATGACTTGAATGTGTTTTCCAATAGCCTTGAGTTAAGGTGCATCCTTCGAAACAATCAATCGTAATAGTAACATTCCAATCAGCATCATCATTTTCACCTGTATCATTTGCATCATCCACTACTACATAACTAGCAATATTTGGATGTTCATGTACACCGCACTCCAAAATCACATCTGCATCAGGATGAGCGCCAAACGATACAGAGTAATTGAAGGTTTCATCATTATCACCATCACCTGCACACACTTGACCTAGAACACCTGCGTTTACATTATCATCACTCACGTCAACACATTCGTCAATTTCATTAACTGGCTCTTCCCAATCAACATCAGCTGTAGCATCACCACCTGGTACAGAACCATCAGTTGTTACGGTTACAGTATTTAGGGTGTCGTCTTCTGAGGCACCGGTCTTGGTGTAATCACAAGTCAGTACTTCTCCTTCACTTAGGGTGAAAGGGAAAGTGATATCAGCATTCTCGTCTTCACAACTTAATGTTGTTGCGTCGCCAGAGTTGTCTAACACATCATCAATATCTATTACATCAACATCTGGATTTCCGGCTGGGTTTGTAACCGTTATTGTACCTGTTACTGTATGGTTTACATTAGTAGAGACTGCGCTTACCATCACAGTGTAATTCACATCAAACGGAGATTCACCATCATTTAATATAAGATCTGTTTTATCTGCTGATTTGACAATATTCCAATCCCAATCTCGATCGTAGGAAGTCTGAGCTGTCTTTTCGACAACGAGTGGTGTCACAACTTCAACCAATACTGAATCTTGCTCATCCTGATCATCAGGAAATGTAACATCATTAAGCAACGGATCGGTGCCGTACCCCGTAGCAGTGAACGTCATGTCTGCCACGATTGCAGGGCTCATGAGTACCCAAGTCCATGTTTCACCCGGATCAAGTATGCCAACATCACCACCATCTACTCCGGTAAAAGATAGTGATGTTTCATCGAGAGTTCCGATTCCTTGATCAACAATAACATGCGGATTGGTCAGATCGATGTCTCCGTCGTTGTGTTCCGTGACAGTGAGCGTCACCGTGCCACTAGAAACAACAGTGGCAGATGAGCTGTTGATGGTTGTTACTGTGGTTGGGTGAATAACAGTTATAAGTTTTGAAGTTCCAAGAGTCGGACCTGGAGTTGTATCACCCACATCTGCATGAGAAGTTCCCCCACTATAAGCTGTAGTAGCAGTAATAATGAAAGTGACTTCATTTGCATGAAGTACTGTGTAATCAATTAAACCGGAAGCATGACTAGCTACTCCTATGCCACCAATTCTTGGTACAGCCCCCAAAGGATGTACAGTGCCGTTCGGCGTGGTTAATGTCCACGTTCCTCCTTCAAAAGCACAGTTTGGCGGGAATGGTGCAGCAGAAAGTGTCGCTTTATATTTAATCATTTCTCCATCAAGCGCTTTATCAGCAGCACCTATACTCGTGACACCGTCGGATCGAAACGCTCCAAGTGAAATGGCGCCGCCTGTGTCAACACACGAGGCAGGATCAACATCGGCGCTTGTTGGTAACGCCAATGCAAAAAATCCAAACATCGCAATTGCGATTGAGAGCGCAAAACCTAAAACAAAAAACTTTCTACTAATTACTTGAGTTATATGCATAATTTTTTATAATTTAATTTATTAATAATATTTATAATGACTTTCTAATAATCACCCCATAATTGCCAATACGAGGTCTTCTGTTATGTACAACGAATCTGAATCGATTATATTTCAGGATATAAATTTTTAACAACCCTTGTTGTGGAAAAGGGGTGTAAGGTGTAAAAATCCATATTTTTCACAGCCCATTTATCTATTGTCATTTTTAATCCTTTATAGTATAATAAATTACCCATTATGAATAATTTTAGCGCTATTCTTGAAAAAGAGCTCTCGTTGGGGGCGAATCTTTCAATCATAAATATAATTGATCATCTGATAAAGCATGCCTGTGAGATTCATGCGTCCGATATTCACATTGATCCACAGGACAAAGTGGTGCGTATCAGGTTTCGTATCGACGGTGTTCTCGAGGATTCTCATTCTTTGCCGAAAAATATTCACGGAGAAATAATTTCACGAATCAAGGTTCTTTCTGGCCTGCGTACTGATGAACACTATGCGGCGCAAGACGGACGTTTCAGAAGCATTATTTCGGATTCCGGCAGTGTGGACATCCGGGTTTCAATTGTCCCCACTTATCATGGAGAGAATGCAGTGCTTCGGCTCCTGGCGGATAATGCGGAAAATTTCACACTTGAGACTTTAGGTTTTACTGGCACTGATCAGAAAAAAATTTTACACGCAATCAAGAAACCTTCCGGCATGATCCTGGTTACCGGTCCGACCGGATCAGGGAAAACCACAACCCTATATACTATTATTAAAATGTTGAATTCAAAAGAAATATCCATTATTACCATCGAAGATCCGATCGAATATGCGATGGAAGAAGTGGAACAAATACAGGTTAATAATCGCACCGGGCTTACCTTTGCCAACGGGCTTCGTTCTATTCTCCGTCAGGATCCCAACATTATTATGGTTGGTGAAATAAGAGATACGGAAACTGCCGGCATCGCCGTGAACACTGCTTTAACCGGTCACTTACTCCTTTCTACGTTGCACACCAATGATGTATCGACTACCCTGCCTCGGCTTTTAGACATGAAAATCGAGCCCTTTTTAGTTGCTTCCACTGTGTCTATTGCCATCGGCCAGCGTCTGGTGCGCAAGATTTGCGAAAAATGCAAAGAAAAAAAGAATCTAACCGAAGAAGAACATAAAAGGATTACCGAAGTTACAAGGGATAGCGCTATTTTAGAAAACAGAAATTATTTTTACGGCAAGGGTTGCAAGGTTTGCAACGACACGGGTTACAAGGGTAGAATAGTGATTGCCGAAATAATGGTTGCTGATGAAGAAATCCGCACAGCCATACTGCGCAAAGCTTCAGCTTCAGAGATGAAACAGATTGCCACGAAAAACGGAATGAGCACGATGCTTACCGATGGTTTCAAGAAGGCCGCCTTAGGATTCACCACCATTGAAGAAGTCCTGCGTGTAACTTACGAATAGTTCTGTTAGAAATTAAATGAACGGGCAATAAAAATAAAAATTATTAATAAAAATTTCTAAATGGGATGAGTAAATATATTAAAAAACATTCTGACACTCTTTTCAGAAATAGTTTTTCTCAAAAGATTCCTGTTAAAAAGAAAACTGAGTTGTTTTCATGGAAAATAAAATTTCCAAATATTTTAGATTTAAAATTAAATACATCCATGTTTAGTCTTTTTTCTCATGTTAGATTTTCCATCAGAAAGCAGACCTTCTTTGCTAAACGTCTTGCCTTCTTGATCCGTTCCGGAGTATCAATGCTTGAGAGCATGCATTTAATCCAGAAGCAAGCCAAATCCCAATCCGACATAAGGGTTTTCAATAAAATTATTTTTGATATTTCAAATGGGCAATCGTTGGCGGTGAGTCTGGGTAAATTTAAAGGCGTTTTTGGCAACTTTGCTATTAACATCATCAGGGCCGGAGAACATAGCGGGACTCTGATGCAAAATTTAAATTATCTAGCCGATGAATTGAAAAAGAAAGACATGCTGCGCAGAAAAATAATGGGATCGCTCCTTTACCCGTTGATTATTACTTTAGCCACCTTTGCAATCACGGGATTCCTTACTTTATATATTTTTCCGAAAATTTTACCAATCTTTGAGAGTTTGCACGCAGCTCTACCCCTTAGTACAAGGATAATGATCGGTTTGGTTGATATATTGAAGAATTACGGTCTTTATATTTTTTTTGTTTTTATTTTTTCAATTATTGGATTGGTGGTTTCTGTGAGGCACCTACCCTGGGCGCGATTTGTGTATGATGGTTTTATTTTAAAAATTCCACTCGTCGGATCCATCGCTCAGCATTACAACCTTACCAATATTATGCGTACACTGGGTCTTTTGCTTAAGAGCGGTATTTCTTTGACCGAAGCGCTTTTGATTACTGCTGACACTACGGACAATACCCAGTATAAGAAATCCTTCGAAAAAATTTCCGAAGGAGTAATGCGAGGAAAAGGAATGTCTGACATGATAGCCGCCCGCCCTTCTCTTTTCCCCGAAATGTTAGTGCATATGATATCAATAGGTGAAAGGAGTGGCAATCTCTCCCCCACCTTGATCTATCTTTCTGAATATTATGAAAATGAATTCGACGAACTGACGAAGAATCTTTCGAGCTCCATCGAGCCCGCTCTCATGGTAGTGATGGGAGTCATTGTTGGCTTTGTGGCTATATCTGTTATCACCCCAATCTATGCGATTACAAGTAACATTCACAAATAAAGCTGGTCAACCTGCAAGGTTGACCAGCGGTTTTACTCTAACTGAAATTTTAGTGGTAATGGGGGTTGTTGCGATGGCGTTTTTAGCTGGGGCCTTCGCTGACTTTAGCAACATTGGAAGAGGATCTATTATTAGCGAGCATGCAATGCTGGTCTCTGCTTTGCATAGAGTGCGCAGTAGGTCCATGAATAATATAAATAATATTTCTCACGGAGTTCATGTCGGCGCTGGCAGTTATGTGCTTTTTGAAGAATCATATCCATCTTCAGCTGATGAAAATATTCCAAGGAATGATTCTATCGACATAGATACCAGTGAAACCGGAGAAGATATAATTTTTAAACAACTCTCCGGAAATTCTTCTACCACGGGAATTATTAAATTAAATAGCGGGGAGAAAACTGTTACAATAACAGAAGCTGGTCTGGTTGAATGGTGATTATGAAAAAAATTTTAAAACAAAAAAAGGGCGCAGCCACTCTCGAACTTTTGATTGCTTTTGCCATTTTGATTTTAAATATTACCGCTGTAATGCTCCTCGTTTCAGGTGGTCAGTCGATATATACCGATTCTGAAACAAATACAGAAGCGATTGATCTGGGGCGTGAATTGATCGACAAGGCGAGGGCTGATGCCGATCTCGATTTTAATCTTGTGAATCCCTACATCACGACTGAAAATATCGGCTCGCTTGCTTATACTAAAACACTTGAAGTGGCGCCGGGAGATAATTTATTTACCAAAGAAGTAACCAGTATAATAAGCTGGGTTATGGGCGCAAGAACATTAGATATTACAGTCAAGACTCTTCTCACCAACCCCAACGCAGTGGGTGGAGGCGATACTTGTAGTTCTGCGCTCGAGGGTGATTGGACTGATCCGCTAAAAGATAAATACGAATTAGGCGCTGAAATTTTAGGAGACACATCGAGTGGTTTCCCTATAACACATATCCAAACCTTTGATAAAAAATTATATCTCACGGTAAATAATGATAATGGAAACAATGCCGAAACTTTTATTATTTTAGATATAACCGATCCTACGGACATGCCCGGAGTGCTTGGTAAATTTGACAATAGCCCTGGCATAAGTGAAGGGTTGAACGCTGTGGCGGTGGATGGCGGAGATTATGCTTATGTTGCAAACGCTTATGGTAGCTCACCCCAGGCCTGCGCAGAAAATCATAATTGTGCGCAGTTGCAAGTAATAGACATTGATCCACCCGGTAGCGTTTCTGTTGTCAGAAATAAAAAAATAAATAGTGTGGCTTCAGGAAATAGGTTGGCCAGGGGGACAAGTATTTTCCACAAAGATGGTGTAATTTATTTGGGTCTGGCGAATGCAACCAGTGGCAATGAATTTTTTATTCTGGACGTTGGAGGTGGTGGAGCAGGTGGCAGTCCCACCAACCCACTTGTTTTATCCAGTGTCGAAATCGGGAACGGAATCAACTCTATCTTCGTGAGAAATAATTATGCATATCTCGCATCCCCTAATTCACAAGAATTAAAAATATACAATGTGACAAGTTTATCCAGTCCGTCACCTGCTGGATATTACAATGCGCCGACCGGTGGGGGTAATGGTAAAAGCATGTATTTAGTAGGTAACAAATTATATCTCGGAATAACGGTACCGAATTCGGGAAACGATTTTCATATATTAAATAATTTTAACTCCGATATTGCGCTGCCGGAATTAGGAGGTATGAATTCAGCAAGCAGTATAAACGGTGTAATTATTAGAGACTACCTGGCTTTCCTGATTACTGGCGATGGTGAATTTCAAACATGGAGAATTGATAACCCCGGTAGCATAACTCAATATGCTAATCCCCTAACTCTTCCACCAGGCACTGGAGGGAGCTTATCTGGAACTGCATCGGACTGTGAAGGAAATTATATTTTCGTCGGCTCGAATAGTTCCAATGATAAAGGATGGATTTCTATAATTACAGGATCATGATGAAAAACAAGGGCTTTACTTTAATAGAAATGGTTATCTACATTGCGCTCTTTAGCATCATTATGGGTGGAGTGGTGGTTACAGTGTTTCAGCTTTCTCAAAGCGGAGGGGCCACGACTTCGAAAATTATTATTCAAGAAGAAATTAATTTTGTTTTGAAAAAGTTTGATTGGGTTTTGACCGGCGCAGACAGTGGCAGTATTGATACTGGTACCCCAGGAGAGCTGACCCTCAATAATACAAGCATATCTCCTCAACCCATCGTGATCCGTTTTAGTGCTGATGATATTGAAATAGAAATGGATGGAGATACTTACCTTCTTGCTACCGAAAATGTAGAAGTTGAAGATCTGGAATTCACATACGATGCCGATACTAAAATATTTACAGCAGAATTTATTATAAGTGGCATTACTGCGAATTTTAGTAAATATTTAAAAATATAATGAATCAAAAAAAGGGCTTTATCGCTTTGATGTCTGTCATAATTATAACCTTTGTACTTTTACTCCTGGGTATTTCTTTGGGCTTTACCGGATTTTTCGGTCGCTTGAATATTTTTGATTCTGAACTCAAGGTTAGAAGCAATGCTCTCGCTGAGGCGTGCATTGAAGTTGCAATTTTAAAAATCGCCGAAGACCCAGCGTATTCCCAAGGTTCTATTAGCGTAATTCCTGTTGATGCGGAGTCTTGTTATATTTTTAGTGTAGATAATTCGGGTGGAAAAGCGGAAGTTTTCACCGGTGGAGTAGCGGGAATTGGCGGTAAGGCATACTCATGTTACAGAAGCGTAGTAGATGTTTCAATATTTGAGATTATTGAATTTGAAGAGTTATTAACCGGTGACACTTGCGCCTTTCCTTAATTTATGACATAAATTAGAAATTAAAAGTTTATTAAAAGTCATAAATTATGAAGAAAATAAATAAGAAAGGAGGTTCTGCCT
>CAYIUH010000009.1:9799-13422 GCA_964366625.1 uncultured Candidatus Saccharibacteria bacterium | reverse complement strand
TTCAGACGTGTGCTCTTCCGATCTCACCACCACTAAATTTATTTCTTTTGTTGATCTTAATAATTCCAATACTTGCAGTAGCGCTGGTTGCGCTCCGCCGTCTTATAGTATTGGCGGGGAAGTGTTGGATATTATAAATATTACAAAAGGAAATACCATCCCTGCTTCTGGACTCGGGGTAAGCGGAAGCGGATGTCCCGCAACAGTTACCAACCTAAGTATTGTTTTTAAGCGTCCGAATTCTACCCCCATAATTACTTCCAGCACTTCTTTAGTTGGATGCGCAGTTTCTTATTTTACTGTAAATATTCTTTCACCCAAAGGGCCTACGGCTGGAATTAGAATTTATCCATCAGGCAGGGTGCAAGTAAATTAATTTGCTCGAATTTTAATATTATAGAACCAT
Source organism: uncultured Candidatus Saccharibacteria bacterium (assembly GCA_964366625.1). Classification (GTDB taxonomy): domain Bacteria; phylum Patescibacteriota; class Minisyncoccia; order Phycocordibacterales; family UBA9973; genus UBA9973. Next base: position 13,016 of record CAYIUH010000009.1, on the reverse strand, counting down.
GATAATAGAAAAATATAAAATAAAAAAATTAAAACAGACAAGGGCGGGATATACGATCATTGAAATGATGATCGCTGTTTCAATTTTTCTAGTCATTGTGATGACAGGCATGGGAGTTCTTTTAAATGCTAATACGCTTCATCGTAAATCTCATAGCATGCGTTCGATTATTGATAATTTAAATTTTATTATAGAAGATATGTCTAGAAATTTAAGGACGGGCTATAGTTATCGCTGTTTTGCTTCTGGACAATCAATTCCTTCTGGTAGCAATGACCCCACGATGGATGATCCGAGGAGTTGTTCTAGCGGCTGGGGGATTGCCTTTGAACATGGATATGGCGATCCTGATCCTGCTGTTACCAATGATCAATGGGTTTATTATATTGATGGAACTGGCAAAATTTTTAAGTCAACACAGGGACCCTATACTTCAGCTAATTTTGTTCAGCTTACTCCCGACGAGGTATCAATTAATGCCACTACTTCTTCGTTTTCGGTTTTAGGCGCCGAAAAGCCAATATTAGGTAACCAGCAACAACCTTTAATAGTAATTAGATTGGTTGGCACAATAACCATCAAAAATATTACAACTCCTTTTAATTTACAAACAGCGGTGTCCCAGAGACTGATCGATGTTTAAAAAATCTTTACAATGAAAATTTTTCAACAAAAAAATAAAGTCTGTCTATCATATCTCAAACATGGTTCTTTCAGGCGGGGATTCACTCTAGTCGAGATGTTGGTGGCCGTCTCGATCTTTGTCGCTTCTATTTTGGCGTTGCTGGGAATTTTGACTCAGAGTATTTCCAGTACGACCTATGCAAAGAGAAAAGTTGTTGCTTCATATCTGGCGCAAGAAGGCATTGAATATATTAGGAATTTACGTGATACACATGTGCTTTATAGCGCTACACCACAGACCGGATGGAATAATTTTAATGCTACACTGATTGATGCCTCTGCTTGTAATCTGGCCAATGGTTGTTTTTTTAATGCGGATGGTCTTAACTATGCAGACAATACACAACCGATGATCGATATCTTACTTACTGCCTGCTCTTCTTCTACTTGCCCGAATGGCGCTCTGCTGTATAGTTCTACAACAGGTAAGTACGGTTTTTCTGGGAACGCTTCTGGTTTTACGAGGAAGATTAGAACAATAGCTATCAACGCCAATGAGACGGAAATAATCTCTACCGTGTCTTGGACACAGAGTTCTGGGAACAAGAGTATTTCTTTTTCGGAGAGTTTATTTAATTGGGTAGAATAGGGTAGTAGAGCAAAGCTCGCTACCCCACGAGTAAAATGATAAAAATAAAAATAAAAAAGAATAATGGTTTTATAATTCTTTTTGCGGTTACGCTTTCAAGTCTTATTTTAGCGATGGCTTTAAGTGTTTCTAACATTGCGCTTAATGAAATGAAGTTTAGCACCAATGTTCGAGATACCAATGATGCTTTTTTTGCGGCTGATACAGGCGTTGAGTGTGCGCTTTGGAGCGATAAACCTGTAACTAAATTTCCTGTGGTTGGGCCGGCCGTGGCGCTAATTTGTGCTCCAGTTGCGCCTACTTATTCCGGAGGAGTGAATACTGGCCTTTATACTTTTGTAGTTACAGGATTGGGCAGTAATAGTGCGGGGTGCGCCAAGGTCACTGTTTTTAAAGATGCCGCTTCCAGTCCTCCGTACACAGTAACGACCATTACTTCGAAGGGGTATAATATTGGCGATTCATCCTGTAACTCTACTAATCCGAATCGCATCGAGCGCGAAATCAGAGTTTCATATTAATAATTTTAAATAAATTTCTAACAGAATGGATAAAAATAAGGATCGCAAAAGAATAAAAAAACTGCGAGCGGAGATTGTGCGATTGCGAAAGGCGTATCATGTCGAGAATGCGCCCAGTGTTACAGATGATGTGTACGAATCTTTGATTCGTGAGTTAAAAACACTCTTGCAAAAATACGGGGAACAAAATGACCCAAATGCTCCAGAAAATAGAATTGCAGGAAAACCTCTTGATAAATTTGTTAAAGTGAAGCACCACAACAGGATGCTTTCTTTAAATGATGCTTTTAGTGAAGAGGAATTATACGATTGGGAAAAAAGGATAAAAAAGTTATTGCCCCCCTCTCCTTTTCAAGGAGAGGGGCGGGGGGGAGAGGTAAATTATTTCTGCGAAGTTAAATTTGACGGCTTGGCTGTTTCTCTGATTTATGAAAATGGAAAATTTATACAGGGAGCGACCAGGGGAGATGGGTTTATGGGCGAAGACATTACACAAAATTTAAAAACCATCAATACTATTCCCTTGAAACTTTCTCCGCCTTTTCCTTTTCATCTTGAAGTTCGAGGTGAGGCCCTAATATCAAAAAAAACCCTAATTTTTTTAAATAAAAAAAACAAGAAAGAAAGTAAGCCACTCTTTGCCAACACTAGAAATGTGGCGGCGGGAAGTCTGCGACAGTTAGATCCCAGATTAGTGGCGGAAAGAAAATTAGATTTTTTTGGATATGATATTTTCACTTCAGTGAAGCAAGTCAAGCATTTTGATAAACACGAAATGCTTCGGAATCTTGGTTTTAAAGTTGAGAAACTAGAGGCGAAATGTAAAAATTTAAAAGAAGTTATAAATTTTATTAAAAAATTTGAAAAAATAAGACCTGATTTTCCATATGGCACAGATGGTGTTGTGGTTTCGGTGGATGATTTAAAAACGCAAGAAATTTTAGGCGTGGTGGGGAAAGCCCCACGCTTTATGGTTGCATATAAATACGGAGCCGAAAAGGTAACTACGATAATAAAAGATGTCATCGTTAACGTTGGACGAACTGGAGTGTTGACGCCACTTGCTGTTTTTGAGCCCACGCTTGTTGCGGGTTCAACTATATCGAAAGCAACTTTGCACAATATGGATCAGATAGAGCGTCTTGATTTACGGATTGGAGATACAGTCGTGATCGAAAAAGCCGGTGATGTGATACCGAAAGTTGTAGAAGTTCTCACTCGAATGCGTACAGGGAAAGAAAAAAAATTTAAGATGCCAGACAAATGCCCGGCGTGCGCTTCCCCGGTTCGTAAAATTTCTTCGCGCCTTACCCTTCCCGAAGTACCGAGTGGGACTTACACGACTCAGAAATTTCACGAATCGGCGACACTCTCCGTAGCATATTTTTGTATCAATCCTAAATGTGGCGCCAAGAATGAAAGA
>CAYIUH010000009.1:9124-9789 GCA_964366625.1 uncultured Candidatus Saccharibacteria bacterium | reverse complement strand
TAACTTGGGCCGAAAATCTTGAGACGGTTTAAAGATGAGGGTTTGATCACAGATGGCGCAGACATTTTCACCCTTACTAAAGAAGACATTGCCCCACTTGAGAGATTTGGAGATAAATCGGCAGAAAATATAATTACAGAAATAATAAATAAAAAAAGAATTTCCCTTTCGAAGTTTCTTTGGGCGCTTGGGATACTGCATGTGGGAGAGGAAACAGCGAGGGACATTGCTTTACATTTTGGAACTCTAGAAAAAGTTGTTCATTCGGCCAGGCAAGATCTAGCAGAAATAGACAGTATCGAAAATATCGGTCCGGCAGTGCTTAAAAGTTTGCATGATTTTTTTACCAATGAACATAATTTGAATTTTATAAAAAAATTAGAAAAAAATGGAATAGTGGTGGAAAAAGTAAAAAAACAAAAGGCGGGTAAATTTACCGGATTCACTTTTGTCTTGACTGGAACGCTCTCCCTGATGTCGAGAGAAATAGCTAAAAAAAAGATAATTGCGCTAGGTGGAAAAATGTCTAGCTCAGTTTCTAATAATACATCCTATGTTGTCGCCGGTGTTGACCCGGGTTCTAAATTAAAAAATGCGCAAAAATTGGGCGTAAAAGTTCTAGATGAGAAGGAATTTATGAGTATGTTATAATAATTTTCTTATTT
>CAYIUH010000009.1:0-9114 GCA_964366625.1 uncultured Candidatus Saccharibacteria bacterium | reverse complement strand
CCCAACACGACGCTCTTCCGATCTAAAGAATAATGTAGACTAGAGAGTGTTGGAACCGTCGCATAGCGGTCTATTGCACCACCTTGGAAAGGTGGCAGGCTCGCAAGGGTCTCGAGAGTTCGAATCTCTCCGGTTCCGCCTTCGCCAAAATTTGTTATAATATAATCTATAAGAATCACATAGTTTAAAAACATGGAAACAGGAATAATAAATTTTTTTCATAGGATTTCAATTCCATTTGCACGCTTTAGTTTGTTCGTGATCTTTTTCTGGTTCGGTATTTTAAAGGTCATCGGACTGTCTCCGGCCAGTCCTCTTGTCCAGAATCTTTTCGAACAAACAATATCCTTCATGAGTTTTTCAACCTTCATCATTCTTTTTGGTTTGTTTGAATGCTTGATCGGCATTCTTTTTATTATCCGTGGCTTTGAACGGATTGCTTCATCATTACTTTTGCTTCACATGATCACGACTTTCTTGCCTTTGTTTATTTTGCCTAATGTTACATGGGGCGGGTTCCTTATTCCGACACTTGAAGGTCAATACATTATAAAAAATCTTGTGATCATGGCAGTTGCCATTGGTATTGTGTCACACCTACATCCACTTCATGAAGAAGGTAATTCTTCTAAATAAAAAAGATGGGGAAATTCCGCTTTTGGCTTTGCCACTGACACACACGATATTTTAGGTAAAGTAATCAAATCTCTAATTCGTACGAATAGGCGAATAGATGAACTTGAGTTGGTTAAAAAGATTAAAGGAAAATTTTTACAAGAATATCCGCCTTTTTCTTCTAGGACGGTAAGAGGGAAACCTTTGTTTGAATACGCAAGAGGAAAACATGGAAGATTGAGTTCTATTAAAATTCCAAAGAAGGAAGTTTTTGTTAAAGAATTTAAATTTTTAAAATTAAGAAAAATAAACAACAAGCAACTTTTACAAAATATTGAGAAAAGAATAAATAAAGTGAAAGGAGATTTCAGGCAAAAAGAGATAAAAAAAATTTGGCGCAAAAATTGGCAAGTGGTGGATGCAGGAGTAGAATGTACTTATGTCCAGTATGGGTGAATTTAATCTACAATATAAAAAGTTAAATAAAGCTCAAAAAGAAGCAGTTGATACTCTCGATGGCCCAGTAATGGTGGTAGCAGGACCGGGTACGGGGAAGACGCAGATATTAGCGCTTCGAATTGGAAATATTCTTCTAAAGACAGATACCAAAGCTTCATCGGTGTTATGTCTTACTTTTACTAATTCAGCAGTCGAAGCCATGAAAGAGCGTTTAGTTAGATATATCGGAAATACTGGAGATGAGGTTAATGTTTTCACTTTTCACAGTTTTGGTATGAAAATTATTGAAAAGTATTTCGGTGTTCTCGGTTTTGATAATGTGCCTAGACTATTAGAAGATACCGATACAGTAATTCTCTTTGACGAAATTTTACACAACAATGAGTGGGTCCATCTTCGTCCTCGTAGAGATAGTAGTAGGTACTTTAAAGATTTACGGTCGCTTATTTCACTTTTAAAGCGTGAACGGATTACTTCAGAAGATTTTTTAATGGAAGTAGATAAAGAAGTAAAATCTCTGGAATCAAATCCAGAAAATATTTCTACGAGGGGTGAAAATAAGGGGGAACTCAAGAAAGAATTTTTAGCTAAGATCGAAGGATTGGATCGTAGCCGTGAAGTGGCGAAGTTTTTTAATTTGTATGAAGAAATGAAAAAAGAAAAAGGGGCATTAGATTATGATGATGTGCTAGAAAATCTCGTTAAAATAGTAGAGAAGTCTAAAAATGCTCTGGTAGATATACAAGAAGAGTATCTTTATGTTTTGGTTGACGAACATCAGGATTCTAGCCAAGTGCAGAATGAATTTCTAAAAACAGTTTGGGGTGAAGTGGAAGCACCCAACATTTTCGTCGTCGGGGATGATCGACAACTGATTTATGGTTTTAGTGGCGCCTCGATAGATCATTTTCAAGGATTTAAGAAAAACTTCAAAGGGGCAAAGTTGGTGACTCTGGTGGATAATTATCGTTCCACTCAAGTCATTCTTGACGCTTCGCATGCGCTTCTTCAAAGTGTGATGACGGATGAAAAATTAGTAAGTCAGAACAAAGACCACCATCCGATTAAACTTTTTGAGACAGAATATCCAAAAGAAGAAATTATTTCTGCAGCCACCGACATAAAAGAGAAATTGAAAAGTGGGGTAAGGCCGGAAGATTGTGCAATACTGGTTTCCAAAAACATACAAGTTAAAAATGCACTTTTGATATTGCATGAAATGGGTTTGCCAGTTTCTTCCCTTGATGCTCTTAATTTCTTTGACCAAGAAGAAGCAAATGCTTTTATGAGAGTTTTGAAAATAATTAATGATTCTGGTGATCATGGATCTTTAGCTCTTTCTTTTTTTGATAAAATTTCAGGAGTTACTCCCCTTGAAGCTTATAAATATCTCTCCAGTCACAATATGCGGGAATTCTCGCTTACTAGTATTGTCAGTGAAAAACAGACACTCTTTGGTGAAGCGATGGCAGCGCAGAAATGGATTCAAAAACTTTACAAGTGGAGAAATGATTCACAAAAGTATGATTTGGTCAAACTTGTGGGGGTTGTTGGTGAGGAACTTTTCATTGAGGATAAAAATAGTACCAGTTTGGTCGCTGGTCGAGAAATTTTAAGCACTGTACTTGCTTTAGTTTCTAGAGAAAAAGAAAGAAATCCTGAACTAACATTAGAACAGTTTATTGTTTTCATTGAAAAGTTAGAATCTTATGGCGAAGATATACCCGTTGTTGTTGAGGATAAAAGTGGAGTAAAAGTGCTAACCTTGCATTCTTCTAAAGGTTTAGAATTTGATTATGTTTGGATTGCGCATTTAGATGAACATTCTTTAAGTGGGGGCAGGAAGATGGGTTTTGTTTTACCGGAAGTAATTGCTGAAAGAATTATTGAACAAGACATTGACCGTGTGAAAAGAAAACTGTATGTTGCCATAACTAGAGCTAAAAGATTTTGCACTCTTTCATATGCTCGTAATTCCGCAAAGGATAGAGAGCAAGAAATTGCCAGAATCGTAGATGATCTCCCAGAGGTTGTCTTTGAAAAACATAAAGTGGTGGCTGAGACAGAAACTAAAATAAGAGAAGAGAAAAGCATGGGAGAGTTACTGAATTTAGTAGCTCAAAAATATAAAGATAAATATGTTTCTGTGTCGTTATTAAATAATTTCTTTGAGTGTCCATGGAAATGGCACTTCCGAAATTTATTAGGTTTGCCCGAGCATGAAGCTGAAACATTACAATTTGGCACATTAGTCCATGCTTCTCTGGATAGGATTTTGAGAATGACTAATTTACCGAGCGTAGAAGAATTAGAGAAAATAATAATTGAAGAAGTTTCAAAAATAGGTTTCAAAGATCATCGTACCCGTATGCGTATGGAGAAAGATGTACGAGGTCTCGTGGTGCCGTGGGTTAAAAATAGATTGCCAGCAATAAAATTAAAACGAAAGACTGAAGAGGGAATTTCAATGAAAGACGAAAGATTTTCACACTTAAAAATTTTTGGAAAAATAGATTTGATTGAAAATTTGGGCGAGAAGGAAGTGCGAGTGACTGATTTTAAAACTGGTTCAGTAAAAAGAAAGAACGAGATAGAAAAATTAGACGAAGAAGGTAGGCTTTCTAACTTTCTTCGTCAGCTTGCGATGTATTCTTATCTTCTTGAAAATAATCCCAAGTGGGGTGGGGTAGTTGTTCGAGAGAGTCGGTTGGAATTTTTAGAAAACAAAAGTGAAAAAGGGAGTATTTATACTAAAATTGTAACATCAGATGACATCCAACTTTTAATAAAAGACATAAAAGATTATGATATGTTAGTAAAAAACGGTGAATGGGCAAATCGTCTTTGTAACTATAATTCTTATGGGAAAAACACAGAATGTGAATACTGCAAAATGGCAGAGATTTATAAAAATATCTAGCCAGTTCTGACAAAGGCAATCCTTGCAGAATACTGACTTGAAATGAATTTTTGAAAATGATATATTACAAAGTATGAATATGATTATTTTACCCAAAAATCAATACATAAAAATTTTGCATACTCAAGAAAAACTTCGGGGTGATTTGATCAGTTTGCAAAAAATAGTTTCTTTTATCGCCCGAGACGAGGTAAATCTTGAATATATGACAAGACTTTCTAGAATAGAGAAAGATCTTTCTGCTGGCAAGGGCATTAAGTTTAAAAATAAAAGTGAAATAAAAAAATTCTTCCGCTCTCTTTAATTATGGCGAATAATATTAATATGAATTATGTTTTTTCCAGAGAATTTAAAAAAATTCTTGAGAAAATGGCAAAGAAAAATAAGTCAGAATTAAAGAAAATAGAAGATCAAGTATATAAAATAATCTCAAATCCACTTGTTGGCAAACCTCTCCGTAATATTATGAAAAGCTATCGTCGAGTTCACATCGGGTCTTTCGTTTTAGTTTATAAAATAGAAAATAAAGAAATTACATTTGCGGATTATGACCACCATGATCGTATATACAAGAAATCTTTTCTCTATGTGTAATTTATCAAGATTTACCGAATAATTATTACGGAAAAAATACTGAATGTGAATATTATAAGATGGCAGAGATTTATAGATAAAATTTCTTGTATTTTTGTCTTTTTATATTAATATGAACAATATGGCAAATATGGACTGGCAAATTATTCTTTTTTATAAATATGTCCGCTTAGCGGATCCTGAAGCTGTAAAAAAATTACAGATGGAAGTTTGTGAGAAATTGAATTTGAAAGGGAGATGTATCATTGCTCACGAGGGGATAAATGCAACTTTTGAGGGAACAAAAGAAAACATACAAGAATATGTGAAAGAATTAGAAAAGGATGAAAGATTCAGCAAGATTCATTTTAAATATAGTGTAGGTACAGGGGATGCGTTTCCGAAACTTTCTGTAAAGGTTAGGAAAGAAATTGTCTCGCTTCATCTGGGGACTTGCGATATAGACCCAAATCAAATCACAGGGGCGCATTTAAAGCCCGAAGAGTTGCATGAATGGATAAAAGGCGGTCGCGAATTTTATATTGTAGATATGCGCAATGTCTACGAGCACAAGGTTGGACATTTTAAGAATTCAATTCTTCCACCGATTGAGAATTTTAGAGATTTGCCGAAAATTATAGAACAGATTAAACACTTAAAGAAAAAGACTGTGTTAACGGTTTGCACCGGTGGGGTGCGTTGTGAGAAAGCTTCCGGATTTCTTATCACTCAAGGGTTTGCTGATGTGTATCAACTAGATGGTGGCATAGTGAGTTATATGGAAAAATATCCGAATGAAGATTTTCGAGGAAAACTCTATGTCTTTGACGGAAGGGTTACAATGGGTTTCATCACAGATGATCCAAAACATCTTGTGGTCGGCAAGTGTGATAATTGTGGTGGGAGTTCAGAGAATTATGTAAATTGCGCAAATCCAGTTTGTCATCGACATTTTATAAACTGTGAAAAATGTTTAAATAATAATGCGGGTAAGGCATTTTGTCCAGGTGGGTGTGTTTTAAGTAGGCACGGAAGGAGAATTAGCTCCTTTGAAGTAAATTTGATAGAATAAAAATATGGAAGAAAAAATAACTGGTAAACGACATCCACTTTCTATTTTAGCGGATGAAGCATATCAGACCTTTAGTGAAATGGGTTTTGAGATAGCCCTGGGTCCGGAAATAGAAACCGAGTGGTACAATTTTGACGTTTTAAACGTGCCTAAAGATCATCCGGCGAGAGACATGCAGGACACTTTTTGGATAAAGAATCAAAAAGATAAAGTTTTACGAACACATTGCACGAGTGTTTCTGCTAGGGAAATAAAAAAAGCGGTAAAAGAAAATCGTTTGCCTTGCGCATTCGTATCTATTGGGAAAGTTTTTCGAAATGAGGCAACCGATGCCACTCATGAAATGCAATTTCATCAAATAGACGGAGTTATGATAGGAGAAAATATTTCAGCAACTAACATGAAAGCAGTTCTTTCTAATTTTTATAAAAAAATGCTTGGTGAAAAAACTTATATAGAATTCAGACCGAGCTTCTTTCCTTTTACAGAACCCTCTTTTGAGGTCTTTGTAAAATTTAACAATAAATGGCTGGAGATGGGTGGATCGGGAATGCTACATCCAAATGTTTTGCGTAGTGTTGGCATTGATCCCGAAAAATATCAAGGTTTTGCATGGGGGCATGGTTTTGATCGCATTGCGATGGTTAAGTGGGGTATTCCAGATGTGCGGCTTTTTTATCAGGGAGATTTACGGCTTAATCAGTTTTAATATGAAGATCTCTTATAATTGGTTGAAATGGTATATACCCGATGCGCCTTCTGCGGAAAAACTTGCAAATATTTTCACTTACCATATTACTGAAGTGGAAAATGTTGAACACCGAGTGTCTAACAACACAGAAGACTGGATTTTCGATATAAAAATTTTACCAAACAGAGCTCATGATTTACTCTCTCATATGGGTGTGGCACGTGAGCTGGCTTCATTACTAAACATTACATATGTTGACCCAACACCCAAATACAAAGTTCCAGATGCAAAGCCGACTAAATTAAAAATCGAAATAAATACAAAAAAAGATCGCCGGCATGTGGGCAGAATCGTACGCAATGTTAAGATTGACCCGAGCCCCGAGTGGGTAGTAAAACACCTTGCGTCTGTAGGACAGCGTTCAATTAACAACATTGTCGATGCTACGAATTTAGTTATGTTTAATTGTGGTCAGCCGACACATGCTTTTGACTTAGCTAAAGTAAGTGGGGAAATGTTAAATATTCGGGATGCCCAAAATGGTGAGAAAATAGTGCTTTTGACTGGTGAAGATAAAATTTTAGATGATACTATGATCGCTATTTGCGATGGTGCGGGGAATATTTTAGATACTGGCATAAAAGGAGGAAAACATGCGGAAATAACCACTAACACGACTGATTTAATTTTAGAAGCTGATAACTTTGATCCGATTTTTGCTCGAAAGACGGGGCAGAAATTAAATATTTTTACTGATGCGAGGAAACGTTTCGAGAATAATTTATCTCCAGAATTGGCTTTATATGCCATGCAGGAACTCTCAGCATTGATTCTAGAAATGTGTTCTGAAGCAACCTTCGAAGATATTATTGATACTTATCCACAAAAACAAAAAGAACGTAAACTGCAATTTTCTTCAGACAAGATTTCAAAGATTTTAGGGTTGCAGGTTTCAGATAAAGAAATAGAAGATATTTTAAAAAGATATATATTCGAATATGTACACAAAAAAAATTTTTTCACAATCACTGTCCCTTTCATGCGCCTGGATCTAGAGACAGAAGAAGACATGGCCGAAGAAATAGGCAGAGTTATCGGTTATGACAAACTGGAACCCAAAATGCCAGAAATAAAATTAATGCCAAAAACAAATAACACCTATGAAAAAATTTATAATGCAAGAAATAAACTTTTAAACGAAGGTTATAGTGAAGTTATGACCTATGCTTTTTGTGAGAAAGGCGAAGTGGAAGTAATGCAGAGCGCTTCGGATAAAAAGTTTTTGAGGAACAATTTGAGCGATGGGTTGAAAGAAAGTATAAAGTTAAACAAAATGAATTCTCCTTTACTTGGGATGGATGAGATTAAAATATTTGAAATAGGAACAATTTTTTTAAAAGATAAAGAAGAAATACATGTAGCTTTTAATGAGGGGAATAAAGTAATTGAAAAAAATTTAGATGAATTCCAAAGATAAAAAATTTAAAATGTGGTCCCTCTTTCCCTTTATTTCGAGAGATATTTCAGTATGGGTGAAAGAGGATGGAGATTGTGATGAGCTGAAAAAAATAATTTTGGAAAATACGACAGATCTCTTGGTAAAAGAGCCATACATTGTTGATTTTTTTACTGGCAAAGATGGTAGAATTTCTTATTCTTTTAGATTTGTTTTTCAGTCTTATGAACGCACCCTCACAGACACTGAAGTGAACAAGATTATGACAAAAATAACCAATAAAATTAAGGAAAACAACGCTTGGCAAGTGAGATAAAATTTGCTATAATAGAGGGGTATTATGGCAAAAGAAAAAGACGCTAAACAACAAACAAAAGGTGCCGAAAAAGGGCACCATTATGATGCCTCTGACATATCTGTGTTGGAAGGTTTAGAGCCCGTAAGGCGTCGTCCTGGGATGTATATTGGCACTACAGGTCCGGAAGGGCTTCATCATTTGGTGTGGGAAATTTTTGACAATTCACGTGATGAGGCGATGGGCGGGTTTTGTACAGACATCGAAGTCGTGCTTCTTCCAGATAACCGCATACGCGTGGCAGACAATGGTCGAGGTGTTCCCGTTGATATTCACAAAAAAACCAAAGTTTCCGCTCTTGAAACAGTAATGACAACGCTTCATGCCGGGGGTAAATTTGGCGGGGAAGGGTATAAAGTTTCAGGCGGACTGCATGGGGTGGGCGCATCGGTGGTGAACGCTCTTTCGATTTATTGCAAGGCAGAAGTACATCGAGATGGTGGACAGTATGTGCAAGAATACTCACAAGGAAAAAAGAAATCAGCTGTCAAAAAAATGGCATCGTCAAAATTGCATGGTACGGTAATCACGTTTGAACCAGATCAAGAAATATTTAAAGATTTAAAATTTGATTGGCATACCATAGTCAACCACATTCGTCAGCAAGCGTACTTGGTAAGGGGACTTAAAATTTTAGTAATAGACGCACGTGAGTGGGACAACAAAAAAGGCATGGACGATAGCGATGTTTTTTATTTTCGTGATCTTGGTTTAGAACTTCCGTCCACTTCTTTTTATTTCGAAGGAGGGCTTATCTCACTCATTAAATTTTATAATAAATTTCAAAAACCAATACAAGAGCATATTTTTTATGTCGAGAAAGAACAAGATGGTGTCGGGGTAGAAATAGCTTTGCAATATGTGGATGATATTGTGGATCGCATTATTCCTTTTGCTAATAATATTCATACACCTGAAGGTGGTACGCACGTTACAGGTTTTAAAACTGCGCTAACCAGAACCCTCAACACTT
>CAYIUH010000008.1:271-13704 GCA_964366625.1 uncultured Candidatus Saccharibacteria bacterium | reverse complement strand
TCTTTCTATCAATATGTTGGGTGTTGGTCGTTAAAATACCAGCTCTATCATAATGATGCTTTTAACCAACATGGATCAGGCTTTAAAGAAAATTTATCACGAAGAAGGAGAAGCTGGCAGAAAAAGATTTACCCAATACTCAAGACTGCTTACTATTCCGCTTGCCGCCATTCAGGGTTTTGCCCTTTTGGCAATTTTAGAGAGTCAGGGCATATTGCTAAATTTAACAGCTTTCGACCGCGTTACTAATTTATTTGTTGTTGTGGCAGGGTCTGTCTTTCTAATGTGGATTGGAGAGCTCGTATCTGAATTTGGCATTGGTAACGGTGTGTCGTTGATTATTTTTGCTGGTATTGTGGCGAGTCTTCCATCACAAGTTAGTCAGCTTATCTTTACTTTTGAGGTATCTCAGATTTCTTTGTATCTTATATTTCTTGTGGCCAGTGTTTTGGTTATTGCCGGTATTGTATTGGTTACTGAAGCAGAGCGTCCTATCCCTGTTACTTATGCCAAGCGTGTCAGGGGGATGAAGATGTATGGTGGGGGGTCAACATATCTACCTCTTCGGGTTAACCAAGCGGGGGTGATTCCAATTATTTTTGCTCTCTCGATTTTACTTTTCCCCCAAATGATTGGTACTTTTCTAGCGCGTTTTTCTCACCCGGTAATTGTTAAAATCTCCGGTGTTCTTAGTTCGTTTTCTCAAACATCCTTACTTTACGCAATACTGTATTTTATTTTAGTGTTTCTTTTTACTTATTTCTATACTGCAGTTACCTTTGACCCCGAAGCGCTCTCTACCAATCTACAAAAAAATGGCGCATTTATTCCGGGCATTCGTCCAGGCACATCGACTTCAGCGTATATTTCCAATGTTTTAACTCGGATTACCCTATTGGGGGCGGTTTTCCTTGGTTTTGTTGCAATCTTGCCCCTCATCATGCAACACCTCACAGGCATAGCATCTCTTGCTCTAGGAGGGACGTCTATTTTGATTGTTGTCTCTGTCGTTCTTGATCTTCTAAAAAAAGTTGATGCGCAAGTGTCGATGAGGGAGTATTAAAAGTTTAGCAATAATTATTATGGAAGGACCAAACAAAAAAAAGAATATATACCCAAGCTCAAAGGTTTTATAGGCAAGCAATGCGTTTTATTTCTCAAGAATGGTCAAGCCATTCAGGGTGGATTAAATGATGTCGGTGTTAATTACAAAGGAGAACCTTGGATTATTTTCGATATGGGTGATTGGAGAATTTCAAATCAATTTGACCTAAGTCCCGACAACATTGTAGATGTTCAAGAAGTTCAATCCCACCAGATAGCGCTTTAGGCGCGATCTGGTGGGAAATTCTTCTCCTTTCCTCTCGAATGATTGAGGCGATTTCTTTGCAATGTTGAAGAAGATTTTTTGTCCCATTGAAGATTTCTAGCATTCTCAATGCTTCTTTTCTTGAAACAAGTTTAAAATTATTTTCTTTATATTCGTAGTTGCTAGCACGTACTAGATGCATCTTAGTTTTTGAGATATTATGGATTTCATAATTGTTATTTACGTAACCAAAAGTTTTTCTAAAATAGTTTTCATCCTTAATAAGGTGGGATTTAAAAGTTCCCTGAAGCAAAGAGCCGGTACGAGAATTTTTTATATTAAAATAGGAGGTATAACCGCCTTGCAATTTTTGCATAAACTTAGCTATCCCTCCTTTTTTCAACTGTTTTAAAATAAAATGAAAATGATTTGGATTCAAACAATAAGCAACGATTGAAACAATGGGATCCCCAGATAGCGCTTTAGGCGCTATCTGGGGAGTTTTTCTTGCGTTTGCTAGACTAGTAATTACTTCGATTCGATTAAACTCTAGCATACTCTCCAGAAAACGCTCAATATCTTTTTTGTTGCTAAAAATATTGCGTTTATCTACCCCACGATTGTAAACGTGGTAATATTCTCCCGTGACTAAAGGTTCCTTTCTCATTTCAATATATTATAACATATCAGATAGCGCCTAAAGTGCTATCTGGAATATTTATTTCTCTCGCCATTTTTGGTATTCTGATACCACTTTGGCGACGACTTGATCTAGGTTGTTTTGATTTGTGTCTATTACTAAATCAAATTGTTTCATATCTGTATTATTTATTTTATATAAATCCCAATATCTTTTTTGTTCACTCTCAAAACGCTCTTTCATTTTTGCATAAACTTTTTCTATTGTTGAAACTTTCTCGCTCTGTTGCCTCAGTGGATTTTCTTTAAAACTATTTTTAATTCTTTGTTTTGCAATTTCTACTGGTAGATCTAGATATACTTTGAACGATTCTGGTATCCAATGGTATGCAGTACGTGAATCAATAACAATTTTTTCAGAATTATTCAGATCTCTCAATTTCTGATCTGTCATTTCGTCTATTTTGGGGTCAACTTCAGCTCGTATATTTGTTTCAGTCACAGACAAACCTAGCTCAAGTCCAACTTGTCGAAAAAAGTCACCGGAGGAGAAATGCTTGAAATCTAAAATCTTCGCTACCCCCTTTGCTGTGCTTGATTTACCGCTTCCCAATCCACCACAGATAGTTATTATTTCTTTTTTCTCCATATTATTAATAATTAAAACATATTTGATTTTATAGCACAAATTTTGTATTGTTTAGATACATGCAATCGCAAACATTTGTGTTTTTTGGAATAGTGGGTTCGGGTAAGGGTACCCAGATCAAGCTCTTGATGAACTTTCTTAAAAAAAAGGATGGTAAAAATTGTCTATATGCTTATCCGGGTGATGAATTCAGGAAGATAATAGGGTCCGGTAGTTATACCGCAACTTTGATGAAAGACTCTATTTCTCGGGGGGAACTTCAACCTGGATTTTTCCCCGATGCAATTGTGGCAAATATGCTTATCAATTCTTTGACCGCAGACAGCCATCTGATTACTGACGGTTATCCTCGCGCAGTAGCTCAATCTAAAACTTTCGAAGCTATGGCAAAATGGTACAAGAGAGAGGATGTGAAAATTATTTATATTGAAGTTGGGAAAGAAGAAGCCAGGAAAAGGAATCTCTTGCGAGGCAGGCATGATGATACTAAAGAGGGGATAGAAAAAAGATTCGATGAATATATAAATAGCGTAGTTCCCGCCATGAATTATTTCGAAGGGAAGAAAGGATATACGATCTATAAAATCAACGGCGAGCAGTTAGTAGAAGGTGTGCATAAAGAAATAATTTTGGCCTTGGGATTTTAGATGAAAAACTTTCTAAAATCAAACTTTTTACGGTACGGACTTTTTTCTGGTGAAAAAAGTCCTGAAGTTCTCGCGCCGTCGTGCTCGAAACCTCTCCAAAAGTTTATTTTAGAAAGTTTGTAATATTATGATAATAATCAAAACTAAAGAAGAAATAGAAATATTGCGTGAAGGTGGCAGGCGTTTGGCGAGCATACTTCATAAAGTAAAAGAAAAAGTGGTGCCTGGGGTCTCTACTTTTGAGCTTGATAATTATGCTTATAAACTTATTAAAGAATTAGACGATGAGCCAGCATTTTTAAATTATCGTCCTAAAGGAGCCCATATTCCTTTTCCAGCATCTCTCTGTGTCTCGGTGAATGATGAGGTGGTCCATGGGATTCCTCGCAAAGATCGAATCTTGAAAGAAGGAGATATCGTCTCGATTGATTTAGGTTTAAAACATAAAGGACTTTTTACCGACATGGCTTTGACTGTTCCGGTTGGCGCTGTGAGTGAAGCTAGTCAGAAACTTATTAAAGCCACAGAACAAGCGCTGGAAATGGGAATCAAAGCTGCTTGGGCAGGGGGATGTGTTGGTGATATTAGTCATGCTATCGAACAATTCGTACGTTCACGCAAAGAAAATAAATATGGTATTGTAGAAATTCTTTCTGGGCATGGTGTGGGTAGAGCAATACATGAAGATCCATATATTCCAAATTTTGGCAAAAGAGGAAAGGGAGAGAAGCTGGTTTCAGGAATGGTGGTAGCGCTTGAACCAATGCTTAATAATGGGACAAAAAATATAACCCTAGATGCTGATGGATATACTTTTCGCACTGCTGATGGTAAAAAGAGCGCACACTTCGAACATACTATCTTAATTACAGATGGTGAAGCAGAAATTTTGACAAAAATGTAAAATTCTTTGAAATAAATTTTTTGAAAGTTTTTAAATTTCTTCTTTTATTGTATAATTAATAGATGCAAGCATCTTTTTTCAAAGAAACGTCAAAATTTAAAACTCCAGAGGAAGAGTTGAAATATTTGCAAGAGCATGTAGCAAAACGAGAAGAAGAGCTTAAACAGCTTGGTCATTCTGAAAATGTGGCAGATATGGCGGTAAAAGATGTTGTGGAAGCCTATAAAAATGTTCCTGCTAAAGAGGTGGTGCATACAAGTCATATTCTAGACAGAAAAGCTCAAGAGGGCATTGTGCTTGCATTAAAGCCAGAACCACATGATGCTGTGATGGAAGAATTGCTCGGGCTAGTTGTAACCAAAGGCATTAAAAATGCGCTTTCTGTCGTGGCGGCGATGGACAATCCTCACATTGAAGATGATTTTCACAGAATCCTTATTCAATACATCAAAACTGGCCAAGGGATTACAGATTTTAAAGAGGGTACGCCAATGTACAAATCTCTCAACATGACGCTCTTTGAAATAACCCTCCCTCCGCCCACCGAAGAAGTGGATAAATCTAAAGGGTTTAAAGAATTTATCGGCGCTATGGAGCAGTTCTATGCAGGCATGCATTCTATATCTTCCGATCGATCGAATACTAAAGAAAATTATTTCACCCTAGAAGTTGCTTTGAGCAATGTGAGTGACGAAGTCGTTATTTACGCTGGAATGCCGAATAAATATATTTCTCTTTTCGAAAAACAGATTTTAGCTTTTTACCATAATGCCAAGGTGAACGAAACGACCAATGACTACAATGTTTTTAACGAGAGCGGAGCCTCGGTCGGAGCGTATGCGTCTTTTACCGAACGTGGAGTAATGCCGATCAAGACTTATGACAACATTGATCATGATCCGATGAATACAATCCTGAATGTATTTTCTAAATTAAAAACCAGCGGTGAAGGTGCGGCGATTCAGCTTGTCGTGGCGCCAGCTGGAGACAAATTTATAAATGAATTTCATATGATCCTAGATGATGTGAAAGATGGCATGTCTGTGAAGCACGCTAATGATAATTTCTATAAATTTAACAGAGCGCTTATTTCAGCAGGCAAAGATCTTTTTTTTGGGGGCAAGAAAGACACTGGAGAAGAAAAGAAAGAAAAATATATGAAAGGTAGACGAGCGGTGGATGAGGGTGCGGCTGAAAAAATTGGAAACAAAATAAAAAGCACGATTATGAAAGCCAATATCCGAGTGATTACTTCAGCAGACACCAAGGATCGGGCAGAAGCTATATTGAGAGAGATAGAATCCTCCTTTCAGCAATTCTCTGAAGCGGCCAGCAATGCATTTCTTTTTGAGGAAATGCATGGAAAAGATTTAAAGCACCTCTTTCGTGATTTCTCTTTTCGAACTTTTTCACACGACAGAACGCTCCCGATGAATTTAAAAGAGCTTTCTTCAGTTTTTCATTTTCCAGTTGGTATTGGAAGTCAACCACAGCTCAAAGAAGCAAAGGCGGGGATAGCGCCGGCGCCGCTTGAGATGGGCACTGAAGGTATTATTTTAGGAGTTAATAGTTATCGAGGAAGAGATACAGAGATCCACATGGCTCGGGAGGATCGCATGAGACATTTTTATGTTATTGGTCAGACTGGAACAGGTAAGACAAATATCTTACTCAACATGATCACTCAAGATATCAGGAATGGTGATGGGTGT
Source organism: uncultured Candidatus Saccharibacteria bacterium (assembly GCA_964366625.1). GTDB lineage: Bacteria > Patescibacteriota > Minisyncoccia > Phycocordibacterales > UBA9973 > UBA9973. Next base: position 7,844 of record CAYIUH010000008.1, on the reverse strand, counting down.
TGTTATATTGACCCTCATGGTACGGATATTCAGACGATCCTTTCGAGGATTCCAAAAGAGAGAATTGATGATGTTATATATTTTGATCCTGCCTACACGGCTCGTCCGATGGGTCTTAACATGCTGGAGTACGATCCTAAATATCCGGAACAAAAGACTTTCGTGGTAAATGAATTGATGGGAATCTTTAATAAACTTTTTGACATGAAGATAGGGGGCGGGGCGATGTTCGAACAATATTTCAGAAATAGCGCATTTCTGGTGATGGAAGATCCGGAGTCTGGGTCGACATTGCTTGAGATCACTCGTGTTTTGGCAGATAAAGAATTTAGAGATAGGAAACTGGAGCGGTGCAAGAATCCTATTATCAAGCAATTTTGGGTTTCAGCGGAGCAAACAACGGGAGATCAGAGTTTGGCGAATTTTGTTCCCTACATTTCCTCAAAATTTGATAATTTTATCAGTAACGACATTATGCGTCCGGTGGTGCTCCAGCAGAATTCTGTTTTTAATTTTCGCAAAATCATGGATGAGAAGAAGATTCTATTAGTGAATCTTTCCAAGGGCCGGCTGGGAGATATTAATGCGAATTTGATCGGATTGGTATTGGTAGGGAAAATTCAAATGGCGGCGCTCTCCAGGGTAGATATGTTTGGCAAGCCCATGAATGATTTTTATCTTTACATCGACGAGTTTCAAAATGTTACAACTGATTCCATTACTTCTATTTTATCCGAAGCTCGCAAATACAGACTTTCATTAAATATCGCTCATCAATACATCACTCAACTTGAGGAGAATATTAAAAATGCTGTTTTCGGTAACGTCGGCTCAATGGCGGTTTTTCGAGTAGGTACCGAGGATGCAACATTCCTTGAACCGAAATTTAAGCCACAATTCACAGCGCAGGACATCACTAAGCTCGATAACTACAATGCCTACATGAGCATGTTGGTCAAAGGTCAACCAACCAAGCCATTTAATCTACATACCCTGCCACCCGAAAAGGGGAATGGAGAGATTGTGGATAATTTAAAAGAACTTTCCTATATGAAATACGGTCGGGACAGAGAAGAAGTCGAGAACGAAATCATGGGACGGTATCAGACGATGGAGTAAAATTTTATGGAAGATAACCCCATAGGATAATCCTATGGGGTATGATATACTACTGATACCATGGGATATAGGAAACAAAATTTTGTAGTTGGGGAATATTATCATCTTTATAATCGTGGAATCGAAAAGCGGGTAATTTTTGCCAACAAAGTCGACTACAAACACTTCTTGCTTTTGATGTATCTCTGCAATACCACTAGGAGTATTGTTTTGCGAGACATAGGTAAAGATTTTGACAGAGGAAAGACCATTATTGATATTGGTGCATTTTGCTTAATGCCAAATCATTTCCACATTTTGATACGAGAAAAAATTCAGGGTGGGGTTTCCTTGTACATGAAAAAATTATTAACAGCTTATTCAATGTATTTTAATAAAAAATACGGTCGCACCGGACGGCTGTTTGAGAATACATTCAAATCGTCTCATGCGGGCAACGATCGTTATTTAAAGTATCTTTATGCCTATATCCACTTAAATCCAGCGAAATTAGCCGATAAAAATTGGAGAATAAAAAAAGGGAATAGCGCTAAGATTTTAAGGAGCGTTTTAGATTACCCTTTCTCTAGTTTGCAAGAATATCTTAATTTAGAAAAAGAATTATTCTCTAAAAACATTTTAAACCCAAACGCCTTCCCAAAATATTTTTCAAAGTCCAAAGATCATCTCAATGAACTTATAGATTGGCTTGACACAACCCCATAGGATAATCCTATGGGGTTGATGCAGTTTTGGGTTTGTAGTACAATGCAAAATATGGAAGAATTTGAAATAACATTTTTTGAAGTGAATGTGAAAGAATTAGAAGTGAAGTTATTAGAAGTGGGCGCAGAAAAGGTGGGCGAATATCATTTTAGGCGAGCTCTTTTTGATTATCCAGACATGCGCATGAATGCTAAAAATTCTTGGCTCCGTTTGCGTACGGACGGGCAAAAAGTCACACTAGCATATAAGTCAAAAACAGGAGATGATGTAAAAGAGATAGAGGTGATAGTAGAAGATTATGAAAAAACTTACACTCTACTAAAATCTATGGGTTTGGTGGTAAAAAGGGAAGAGGAAAATAAAAGGATAAAATATCAAAAAGGGAATACAACCTTCGATATCGATTCTTGGCCACAGATTCCTGTATATTTGGAAATCGAATCAACTTCAATACAAGAAGCTAGAAATTCTGCAGGCGAAGTTGGGCTTGACCCAAAAGATGGAGTAATCACTTCACCGCTTGATGGATATAAAAAATACGGGATAGATCTTAATGAATATTCTGTAATTACTTTTGAAAAAATGATAAAAAAATGTAACTAGGTACAATATTTTAACAGCGCTCGGACATTATATAAACAAGTTTATATATGCTCCTCGCTAGTCAAAATAAAATTTTGCAAATCAGGTTTTCTATGCTAATATTGGTGTATTATTATTTTGGCGAAAGCCATTTTTTGTTTAAATGTTATTATGAAAGGACCACTAACTCATTTTCCAGTTAATAAAACAAAGGTAACAAATGTTACTAAAAAGTTCGATCTGAACGATAGGGCGGATCGTAAAGAGTATTTCGAGGCGAAAGTTGGTGGAGAAATAGATAAACTTCGCAAATATTTAGAGAGCAATACTTTTGTTGCTTATCTTTTAGGTAAAAAGAATTCAGGCAAGGGAACTTATACAAAATTAATGGCTGAAATTTTCGGAAGAGATATGATAGGACATATTTCTGTGGGGGATTTGGTTCGGGAGACGCATAAAATAATAGATGATCCAAAGGAGAAAGAAGAGATTGTAAAATATCTAGAAGAACATTATAGGGGTTATATTTCCATAGACGACGCAATTGATGCACTTCTTGGTAAAAATCAAAAAGCTCTTTTGCCAACAGAATTTATTCTAACATTGGTGCGTCGGGAAATTGATAAACAGGGTCGCAAAGTTATCTTCCTAGACGGATTTCCACGTGACCTTGACCAGGTTCAGTATTCTCTATTTTTAAAAAATTTGATTGATTATCGTTCTGATCCGGATATTTTTGTTGCAATCAATATTCCAGAATCAGTTCTCGATGAACGCATGAAGAATCGTGTGGTTTGCCCCATATGCCAAGCGCCAAGGAATTTAGTAACTTTTCCAACTAAAAGAGCTGGTTATGATGAGAAGACCAAACAATTTTTTCTGAAATGCGATAACCCAGAATGTAATGGCGCAAGGATGATCGGAAAAGAAGGAGATAGTGCTGGGATAGAGAGCATTCGAGATCGTCTAGAACTCGATGATAAGTTGATGAAAAAGGTAATGTCTCTTCATGGTATACCTAAAATTCTACTTAGAAATGCGGTACCCGTTGATAGTATAAAGAATGGTGTTGTTGATGACTATGAAGTAACCCCTAAATATGTTTTTAAGCATCATGAGAAAACAGGTGAAGTGACCATCAATGAAGAACCATGGGTTGTAAAAGATGACGAAGGAAATGACTCTTATAGCTTACTTGCTCCTCCTGTAGTTATAGGATTAATACAGCAATTAGTCAAAGCTTTAGAACTCTAATATTAATAAAATTTATGTACGAAGTTGAAGTCAAGGCAAGATTGAAAAATAGAGATGCTGTAATAGAAAAACTTCAAAATCTTGGATGTAAATTTAGTGACGAAATGCATCAAGTCGATCACATTTTTGCGCCCAAGGGTACGGCTTATCCCTATGTTCCCATGGGGACGACTGTTTTGCGTGTGCGAGAGCAGAATGATAAATATTTTTTTACTCTTAAAATTCCACAGAGTGGTCACCAAGACTGTATTGAAAGAGAAATGGAAATAGAAGACGGTAAGATGATGATAGAGATCTTAGAACTCATGAAATGGGATAAACTTCCCACTGTTGATAAAAAAAGAGTCAAAACGAATTTCAAAGATATGGAGATTGTACTTGATAAAGTGAATCAGCTTGGAGAATTTATTGAAGTGGAGAAAGTTGTTACCCACGAAGATCAAGGGGAAAGAAAAAAAATCCAAAGAGAACTCATAGACTTTCTCGAGACCCTGGGTGTTGCAAGAGAAGATGAAATTATTGATGGAAAGTATGACATTATGCTCTGGGAGAAGCAGAATCAGAAATAAATTATGCATGAAATTGAAACAAAAATTTTGGGAGTGGATAGGGAAGAAATAAGAAAAAAATTACAAGTACTTGGCGCGAAGGAAATTCAAAATACCCGACTGGTTGTAGACTGGTATGGGCCAAAGGGATTTACTCATGAAGGTGACGATCCGTGGTATTTGAGAATTCGCAGTGCATCAGATGGAAAGAAAGAAATAAGCTGGAAGTCTCTGCCGAAAATTACTGGTAACACCAGACATTCGGATGAAATTAATTTAAATGTTGAGGATGCTGTAATGGTTGGAAAACTTTTTGAAAATATTGGGTTAGAAAATTATGCTCATCAGGAGAAAGATAGGATTTCTTTTATTTTAAAAGACTGGCAATTTGACCTTGATCAATATCCTGGTATGCCAACTTATTTAGAAATCGAGGGCAATAGTCATGAACATGTGCAAGAAGCTATAAAACTATTGAATTTAGAAAATCATGAAAGCATCGGGGAAGGTGAAAGGATTTTAATCAAAAAAGAATACAATTTAGACTGGTTTAATATGCGTTTTTAATACTGATTTAATTTAGAAACAAAAAATTACTTCTGTCCAGTTGTTTTAAATTGGTGTTTTGATACACTTATAAGTAGGGTTATTTCCGATTATTACCTAGAACACCAATTTATGGGAGCTTCGATCGGTCTAGATCTTGGTCTAGAACATCTAGCACCCACTTAGCTTTGAGCTATGGTAATACATCAGAAATAGTCCTAAGAAGAACTCCGCTTTAGTGCGGATTTTTTCTTTTAAGTTGATTTTATTGTATAATGCTGTGATGGATCGCATAAAACTTTTGAATCTTTTAGCATTCTTGGTAGTTTTTATTTTTGTAGTAAATTTTCTGGCATTTAAATTCTTTTGGTATTATTCTTTTTGGTATTTTGATATAATTATGCATTTTCTTGGTGGTCTTTGGCTTGGACTTTGTGCTATCTATTTTTTTTCATTTGGCACTTCCTTTTGGTCTATGTTTAGAGTAGTGTTTTTTGTGTTTACTTTAGGTTTAGCTTGGGAAATATACGAACTATTCTTTAATAATTATTTAGCCCAGAACCCATTTGATACTGCTGATTTTTTTTCAGATATATTTTTTGACTTACTGGGTGGATTATGTGCTATTCTGTACACATGGAAAAAATTGCAAAGGTAACATTCTGTGGAGGGACGGGCTCTGTGACAGGAGCTAATTTTTTACTTGAAATTGAAGATAAAAAAATTTTGATTGATTGTGGATTAACCCAAGGAATAAAATTGGCAGATGATATTAACTGGGACCCTTTTCCCTATAATTCTAAAGATGTAGATATTCTTTTTATTACCCATGCGCATATGGATCATGTGGGGCGTGTCCCGAAGCTCATCCATGAAGGATTTCGCAGAAAGATTTATTCTACCAAGCCGACTAAATCCTTGGCTCTTCCCATGCTTGAAGATGCTGCAGGAATTTTATCTAAGAATACAGAATTAAACTTAGACAAGATTTATACACCGGAAAATATTAAATTAGCTTTCTCTATTTGGCAAGGATTCGATTATCATGAGAGAATAGCGATTACTTCCAATCTCGAAGCGCAATTCCTAAATGCCGGACATATTTTAGGTTCTGCGATGATTCTGTTCATTTACAATGGCAAGAAGATTCTTTTTACGGGAGATTTGGGCAATAGTCCTTCTCCAATACTTCCAGATACTGAAAAAGTTACAGACGCAGATTATTTGATAATGGAATCTGTTTATGGCGATCGAAACCATGAATCCAAAGATAACCGCAGGAATTTTCTAGAACAAATCATTGAAGATAATTATAAAAAAAAAGGCACTCTCGTTATCCCGACTTTCTCTCTGGAACGCTCACAAGAACTTCTTTTTGAACTAAATTCTTTAGTGGAAAACAATCGCATACCAGTCATGCCCATTTTCCTGGATTCTCCACTAGCCATTCGCTTGACCGAAATTTTCAAACAATATAAAAATTATTTAAACGAAAATGCGCAGAGGGTGATGAGAAGCGATAAATACTTATTTGATTTTCCTGGGCTTCATAATACCCTAAAATCAGAAGAGTCAAAAATGATTAACGATGTGCCCAACCCCAAGATTGTCATCGCTGGATCCGGCATGTCGACTGGCGGACGAGTGGTGCATCATGAAAGGCACTATCTGCCAGACCGCAACAATACATTGCTGTTGACCGGTTACCAAACTGTTGGTTCTCCTGGGCGTTTGATTCAAGAAGGGATAAAAACCGTGCGAATTTCAGGAGAAGACGTGGTCGTGAGAGCCCATATTGTTACTATTTTGGGATATTCAGGACATAAAGATTCTGATGGACTTTTAAGTTTTGTTGAAGATACACAGGATACATTGAAAAAAGTTTTTGTCGTTATGGGTGAGCCAAAGTCGGCAATGTTCTTGGTGCAAAAATTACGAGACAATCTGGGGATTGATGCATTTGCCCCAGAACAAGGGAGTAGTGTAATTTTAAAATGCTAGAAATTGAAAAGTTTATAAAATTAAGATTTATAAACTTCTATGTTATACTTGCAACATGAATTCTCAATTAAGTTTTCCAAACAAACACGGACATCAACAATACAAGATCTGTATTTCTGGAGCGGCTGAAACTGGGCATTGTGGAGTAGATGCGTTAGAAAAAGCCAAAGAGCTTGGCCGAGAAATTGTGCGACAAGGAGCCATTCTCGTTACGGGGGCAACGACAGGGTTCCCACTTTGGGCGGCGATGGGGGCAAAAGAAGAGGGAGGAATTTCTATCGGATTTTCTCCAGCAGCATCCGAAAAAGAACATCTAGAAGTTTACAAACTTCCAATAGATTATTTAGACTTAATCATTTATACAGGATTTGGTTATCCGGGGAGAGACTTGCTTCTTACCCGTGCGGTGGATGCGGTGATTTGTGGTTGTGGTCGTGTTGGGACCATTCATGAGTTTACTGTTGCTTTCGAAGATGGCAAACCAATTGGAATTTTTGAAGGGCCATGGGACATGGGGGACGAATTAAAAAACATTATCGAAAAAGGTCATCGTCCAAATGAGAAGATCGTTATAAATTCCGACCCAAAAAAACTCATAGAAGAATTAATTACTGTAATAAAGAAAGACAAGCTGGGGGAGTATAAAATTACTCAAAAATAAAAAATTCAAACAAATTACTTTTTCTCAGGTCCTCGGATCTCTGGGTCCCTTTCCCAGCCAGACCATTCTAAAAAGTAATTTGTTTGAATTTTTTTAAATAAATAAAATCAGGAAAAAGGTTTTTAAGGGGTTTCGAGGCTGACGAGCCGAGAACTTC
>CAYIUH010000008.1:0-261 GCA_964366625.1 uncultured Candidatus Saccharibacteria bacterium | reverse complement strand
ACTTCAGGATTTTTTAAGCTTCAAAAAATCCGTACCGACAAAAACCTTTTTCCTGATTTTATTTTAGACTTTCGAGAACTTTAGCAAAAGTTGCCGGGTTATGCTCTGCCAGATCCGCTAGAATTTTACGGTCAAGCAAGACATTTTTCTTTTTTAGAGCATCGATAAATTTAGAATAAGACATGCCGAGTTCACGACTACCGGCGTTTATTTTTATATTCCAAAGTTTTCTATTGTGCGATTTCTTGTCTTTACGGTGAG
>CAYIUH010000007.1:0-14502 GCA_964366625.1 uncultured Candidatus Saccharibacteria bacterium | reverse complement strand
CGCATCTCAAGCTCTCGTTGATGGACCTAGTAAAAAAGATCTAAGAGAGGGTCGAGCTGCGGCGCAAAACATTGTGCCTTCTTCAACTGGTGCGGCTATTGCTGTCACAAAAGCTTTTACAAAATTATCCGGACTCTTTGACGGTATTTCTGTGCGAGTTCCAGTGCCCGCCGGTTCGATTGTCGATATTACTTTTATTTCTAAAAAATATACAACCAAAGAAGAAGTTAACGAAATTCTTAAAAAGGCCGCAAAAGAAAAAAGATGGGAAGGGGTTTTCAGTGTGACCGAAGAAGATTTGGTGTCTTCTGATATTTTAGGAAGTCGTTTTGGATCGATTGCTGATTTACAGCTGACACGTGTCGTTGGAGGAAATTTAATTAAAGTAATGGGTTGGTACGACAACGAGATGGGATATACATACACACTGGTCGAGCATGTGATTAAAACAGGTAACACAATAAAATAATTATGAAAATTTTTATTGGCACCGATCACGCAGGATATGTTTTGAAAGAAAGATTGGTAGAGTTCCTAAGGTCTCAAGGACATGAAGTAGTGGATAAGGGTGCTTTTGAATACGACGAGCACGATGATTATCCTGATTTTATTATTCCAGTTGCGCAGGAAGTCTCTCGTGACTCCGATAATTCCAGGGGAATAGTTCTGGGAGCAACAGGACAAGGAGAAGCCATGACCGCAAATAAATTCCCCCATGTGCGAGCGGTGGTGTTTTATGGTGAATCAAAATGCGTGGTGGACGATGAAGCCGATGTGATTATTCGTTCGAGGGAACACAACAATTCTAACATTCTATCTTTGGGAGCCAGGTATTTAACAGAAGAAATGATGGTAAAGGCGGTGAGTCTATGGCTTAGCACTCCATACAGTCAGGGTGAAAGGCATCTACGAAGATTGGCGAAAATTGATGCAATAAAAATTAATGATTGAGATTATTCCGGCAATTTTGTCGAGGGATTATGAAGATTTAAAAAATAAAATTGCGCTAGTGCGTGGATTTGTACCCGTTGTTCAGGTAGATATTTGTGATGGAAAATATGAAAAGAATTTTACCTGGCCTTTTGGGAATTCTGGTTTCGACGCACATTTTCAAAAAATTTTAAACGAAGAAGAGGGGATGCCTTTCTGGGAAGACGTTGATTTTGAACTTGATTTAATGGTTTCTGACGCAGTGGAGAATTTTGATATTTATTCTAAACTAGGTCCGAGGCGGATTGTTTTTCATCTTGGGGCAATTGGAAATTTGGAAGAATTTAAACATTTTCTAGAAGGTATGGATAATTATATTCGAGATGTAATAGAAATTGGTATTGCCGTAGTTCCTGATGAAAATCTGGAAAAAGTTTCCCCTCTAATTAATAATGTAGATTTTATACAATGCATGGGGATAGATAAAATAGGTTTTCAAGGACAGGATTTTGATAAGAGAGTTTTAGGTCAAATAGAAAAGTTGAGAAAAGATTTTCCTGATCTGGTTATTTCAGTTGACGGGGGAGTGAGTTTTGATACGGCGCCCGCACTGATCAGTGCGGGCGCCTCCCGTCTCGTCATCGGTTCAGCTATTTTCAACATAGATGATATAATTGGGACGATAGAGGAATTCAGAAAGCTATAATTTTTATGCCATCTTTAACTGATGAAAAAATTAAAGAGCTGGAAATCAAAGCAAATGACATTCGTGAATCCATCATTTCAATGCTTTTAGAAGCGGGAAGCGGACACACGGCCGGACCGCTTGGCATGGCAGATATTTTTACGCTTTTTTATTTTCATATTTTAAAACATAACCCTAAAGACCCATTTTGGGAAGAACGAGACAGGCTAGTTTTATCAAATGGTCACATTTGTCCCGTATATTATGCGACCATGGCACATGCCGGATATTTCAAAGTAGAAGAATTACAAACTTTAAGAAAGTTCGGTACTCGACTCCAGGGACATCCACACCGAGAATATATGCCATGGCTTGAGACCTCTTCAGGACCCCTTGGCGCTGGACTTTCACAGGCGGTCGGAATGGCGCTCGCCGATAGAATGGACAAAAAAGACAAAGCCAGATTTATTTATTGCTTTATGTCCGATGGAGAACTCGATGAAGGAAATTCTTGGGAAGCCATCATGCTTGCGGGGAAAAATAAATTAAGGAATTTGATTGCTGTTATAGACAGAAACAACATCCAGATCGATGGATTTACAGAAAATATTATGCCTCTCGAACCATTGGCAGATAAATGGAAAGCGTTTAATTGGCATGTAATAGAAGTAGGAGGACATGACTTCGGGGCGTTAAATGAAGCGATGCTTGAAGCACAAGCAGTGTTTGAAAAACCAACTGTTATAATTGCGCACACGATTCCAGGGAAAGGTGTTAAAGAATTTGAAAGGGATTATAAATGGCATGGTAAAGCGCCAAATAAAGAAGAAGCAAAGATGGCGCTTGTTGAGTTACGAACCCTGGGTGGAAAAATTAAAAGCGAACACGAGTAACTAACTTAGTGGTCGGAGCACTAAGTACTTATATTTCCAAAGCTTTTTTTCTTTTCAGTATGTTCTTCCATGATTCTATTGCGAAAAGCAGGTATTCTTTTCCATTCTTAAATTGTCCTGATATTATTGTTGTATTACAGAACCCTTTTTCATTTTTTGTATACTCCTCTAGACTTGATTTACTCAACTTAGTGGTCGGAGTACCAAATATATCACGATTGTTCATATTTATATATGCACTCAAATGTAATATATATCTATTATCTTTAACATGCTTCGACTTAAATTTTCCTTGAAAAAGTACCCCACTTCTTTCATATTTTTCATTGAAATATCTTGTGTACCCGCCAATTTTTTGCATAAATTTTTCTATTCCTTTTTCAATTAGAGGTGTAACTAATATGTGAAAATGGTTTGGATTTACGCAATAACTTATAATTGAAACTAATTTTTCAGACTTAGTGGTCGGAGTACTAAGTTTGTTTTTTGCAAAGGATAGTTGATAGATACTTCCTATTTGTTCAGGGGTATTAAATTCTTTCATACTTTCTAAAAAGCGATCCAGGTCATATTCATCGATAATCGTTTTTCTTTTATCAACACCTCTATTGTATATGTGATAATATTCTCCAACTACAAATTTATGTTTTCTCATGCTTTGATTATAACACTTAGTGGTCGAAGCACTAAGTAATGATAAATAATCATAGTATAATGGTATCATAAATCTATGAAAGCTTTAGAAAAAGAAATTTTCAAATATTTAAAAGAAAGAAATTGGCATAAATTACAACCAGGAGATCTAGCAAAATCAATTTCAGTTGAAGCGGGAGAACTCTTAGAACTTTTTCAATGGCTCAATCCTACATTGAAAGAAATTAAAAAAGATAAAAAGAAAATTATTGAAATTAAAAAAGAACATAGACAAAAAGAACTTTAATATGCTAAATCCAAATTTAAAATTAAATCCGAAACTCTTTAATTCCGATGTGGAACAAGCGCCGATCCGTAAAGGTTTCGGGCAAGGGCTTTTATTGGCAGGGGAACAAGATGAAAATGTTGTGGCGCTTTGCGCAGACCTCGTAGAATCTACGCAAATGAATTTATTTGCGGAAAAGTTTCCAGAAAGATTTATTGAGATAGGCGTAGCGGAACAAAATCTGGTAACTGTTGCTTCCGGCATGGCGGCAATGGGGAAAATTCCCTTCTGTTCTTCTTATGCGATGTTTTCTCCGGGAAGAAATTGGGAACAGATTAGGACGACGATAGCTTACAACGATCGTCCTGTAAAAATTGTTGGTTCACATGCAGGAATTTCTGTAGGTCCCGACGGTGGCACTCATCAAGCATTAGAAGACATCGGCTTGATGAGAATGATGCCAAACATGGATGTATTTTCTCCGTGCGACAGCATAGAAGCAAAAAAAATTACTCAACTTATTGCAAAAACCAGCAAACCGGCATATCTACGTTTGGCTCGTGAGAAAACTCCAATCATCACCACGGAGGAAACTCCTATGGAATTAGGTAAGGCAGAAATTTTCTGGATGCCGGATGTTGGTTTGGCGCAAGTGGGGATAATTTCTACCGGAAGTCTGACTCATCGTGTGTTATTGGCCGCCAAAGAGTTAGAAGTCCAAGAAGGACCACAGCGAATAAAAACAAAAGTTATGAATCTCTCAAGTATTAAACCGATGGACATCGAAGCGGTTATAAATTTGGCGAAAGAATGCAAGGCGATAGTAACAGTAGAAGAACATCAAGTAGCTGGCGGAATGGGGAGTGCAGTGGCAGAAGTTCTTGCCCAAAATTTTCCTGTGCCGATGGAGTTTGTGGGGGTGCAAGACCGGTTTGGTCAGTCAGGCACACCAGATGAGCTTATTGAGCATTATGGTATGGGGAAAAATTCTATTAAAGATGCGGTGAGAAAAGTTTTAGATAGGAAAATTTAAAAAGCAATTTTTATAAAGCAATCTATCTGGCGCCACTGCGCCAGCGAACTGCTCGGCCCGTTGGTCTGCGCAAGGCTTTTTAAAAACTCTTTTTAAATTTTCCTAAATCTTTCTTGCCTTATATTCCTCCGGAGCACTGGCTAGATATTCTTCAAGTTTTTCTCGAGTCAAGAGTCCTTTTTGGGCGCCGATTTCTTGAACGACAGACATAGAGTTTATCGGTCCCCAAGTAAATGCTTCAAGGGGTGATTTTCCCAATGCTAAAGCCGTTGTGAAAGTAGAAGAAAAAGCGTCTCCGGCCCCAGTACGATCTACAGGTGGCGCAATATCTGGATAAAGTGGTATCTGCCATAAATCTTTTCCATCATAAAAGTATGCGCCATTCGGTCCGTCGCTTATGGCAACCATTTTGGGTCCTAGAGCACTGATACTAACGGACAATTTTAATACATCCTTGGTTTCTATTCCCAAAATTACTTCTGCCTCTTCGACATTACAGAAAAATATTTCCGTGCGAGCATAAAGTCTTGCTAATTTTTCTTTTCCTAATTTTATTTCATTTTTTCCGGGCTGGAAAGCAAGCTTGATACTTGGGTGTTTTTCTAAATATTCTGCTACTTGTTCATGAAAAGGATATGCGCTCTCTGCCACCGAACTGAAGTAAAGCCATTTCGGCTCTTCTATGTTTCCAAGTTCGTAGGAATATTTTTCATGTTTGATTAAAATAGTACGGTCAACATCATACCATAGCACATAGTGATAATTCGTTCTTAAATCCTGATTTATTTTTATAAATTGAACATCAACCCCATTTTTTTTAAGAGACGCTAAACATTCTTCACCTTCTTTGTCGTTGCCTAAATTTGAGACCAAAGCAGAACGAAGCCCCAGACGACTCGCTGACACGGCGGCATTGGCGGCATTGCCAACTGCTGGTACTACGGTAACAGATTCATAAGGTACTTTATCGCCGAAACGCACACAGAGTTCACAAGCGTCAGAATCTATTTTACAATGCACATGAGCGTCTTGCAGTTTTATAAATGCGTCAGTAACCGTATCCCCAATTGACAAGAAATCTATTTTATTCATGTTATGATTATATCAACAAATGAACACAAAAGACAAATTTGTAAAAATATTGCTATTTTTTGGTGGGGTGTATCTTTTTTCTCCATTTTCTTTTGTGTTTGCCAATCTTGAAATAAATGAAATCATGTATGACTTAAAAACGGGTAGCGACGAGGGAAGGGAATGGGTTGAGATTCTCAATAATTCTGCAACCGATATTGATATGACTTCATTTAAATTTTTTGAAGAAGACACTGAACATAGACTTAAGCTTGTGCAAGGCAGTGGTAAAATTAAAGCCCAAAGCTATGCATTGATAGTTTCTGATTTAACGAAATTCAAAGATAACAATCCATATTTTTTTGGAACTATTTTTGATTCAAGTTTTTCTTTACATAATAGCGGAGAAAATTTGGCGATAAAAGATGGAGCAAAAGTTGTTGACGAGTATTTCTATCGATCTTCATCTGGTGGAGCGGGTGATGGCAAATCTTTACAAAAAATAAATGGAACATGGATGGGTGCGGTGCCTACTCCGGGATTAAGAAATAAAATTTCTCCCACATCTCCATCCACACCCGGGAGCAGTACGGTCCCAAATAAAACTCCCGCCAAAGAATCTTCTTCGTCACCCACTCCTGTCTCTCAACAAGAAAGTCCAATCGATAGTTCTTCCGCTGACGGAAAAGAAAAAAGTAATAATTCTCTAATTTTTTTCATTATTTTTATTTTCCTTCTTGGTGTTTGCGGGGGCGCAGTTTATTTTATACGAAAGAACAAAAAAAATGTCAGTTCGGGTGATGATTTTGAAATTTTGGACAAATAAAATAAAAAAATAAGAAAATAACAATGTAAATATTCTTCCAGTGTTTTCCAGGTTCTGGTCGGATTAAGATAATATTCTTGATCAATCACTCCGTGAGCTCTTTCCACCGCTCCATCCCAATTGGGGGACGAGCTGTACCCCTTTCTTTAAACACCAATCTTGTATAATTACCAGTTAATATATACAAGCATACGAAAAGACATAAAATCATACGAGGATACACTCGGCTCTAAAAATGTCGCCCCAGCAATTTGCTCTTTTGGCGACTTTAGCTTAAAATATTTAATACAAGATTGCTGTTCTAAGAAAGGGGTCCAGTACAGCAAAGAAGTATAAAAATATTTACCATGAATAATAATCCGTTTGATAACGCCCTCTTGCAACTAGAGAAAGCCGCTAAAGTTAAAAATTTTAGTAAAGAATTTATTATAAAGTTACAACAACCGGATCGGGATATTCGTATTTCGATACCGGTTGAAATGGATGACGGTTCTACCAAAATTTTTGAAGGATATAGAGTTGAATACAATAATGCTCTAGGACCCTATAAAGGTGGAATTAGATTTCATTTAGAAACTGAAATCAATGAAGTGAAGGCCCTGGCTCTCTGGATGACATTGAAATGCGCTATTGCCGGGATTCCGATGGGTGGAGGCAAGGGCGGGATAACGGTTGATCTTAAAAAGTTGTCAAAATCAGAATTAGAGAAACTTTCACGTGGATGGGTGCAAAAACTTGCAGATGTTTTAGGTCCGAAAAAAGATGTTCCAGCCCCAGATGTAAATACAACGTCCGAAATCATGGACTGGATGGCGGATGAATTTGAAAAAATAACCGAGGACAAAACAAAAGCGGCATTTACCGGAAAATCGGTGGAAAAAGGCGGTTCAGAAGGCAGGAATACCTCTACTGCGGAGGGGGCGTTTTATGTATTTGAGGCGTTTAGGGAAAAATTAAATCTGTCTAAAAGTTGCACTGTCGCAATTCAGGGTTTTGGCAATGCGGGCTCCTTTGCCGGACTCATTTTCAGCAGGGCTGGACATAAAGTAATTGCAATTTCAGACTCGAAGGGAGGAATTTATAATGAAAACGGTATCGACATTGAGAAATTGCGCGAACATAAAAAAATTTCTGGTTCGCTTGCAGGTTTTTCTGGGAGTAAAAATATTACTAACGAAGAACTTCTGGCAACGAAATGCGATCTTCTAATTCCAGCCGCCTTTAATGACCAAATAAACGAGAGTAATGCAAATAATGTAAAGGCCAAAGTTGTTTTGGAGTTGGCAAATGGACCGACCACACCCGAGGCGGACGATATTTTGTTCAAGAAAAACATTCCTGTCGTGCCGGATATATTGGTCAATGCCGGAGGCGTTATAGTTTCTTATTTTGAATGGGAACAAAATTTAAAAGGAGAGCATTGGACGGAAAAAGAAGTTTTCGATAGATTAAAAAAAATTATGGAAAAAGAGGCGAATAATGTATTTTCTACATCGCAAAAAATTAATACAGATCTACGAAAAGCTGCCTTCATAATTGCTCTCGAAAGAATCAGTAAAAAAATGGGCTATAATTAGTTTATACAAGCGGAAAATAAAACTTGGCATTGCGAGAAATGTTATAAGCAAGAAATTTTTTAATCTCAAATGATTTCGGTGTGTAAATATGCTATATTCTAGGAATGCTGAAAAATGGTAATAATTTTGCCTATATTGATGGAGCAAACCTACATAAAGGTGTGAGATCTTTAGATTGGGAATTTGATTATAAACGCTTTCGTGTTTGGCTTAAGGATAAGTACGGAGTTTCTCAAGCTTACCTTTTTCTGGGGATGATGCCTAAATATAAAGATTTATACACCAAACTGCAGGAGTTTGGCTATACCCTTGTTTTCAAAGATGTAATATATGATGGGGACGGTAAAGCTAAAGGTAATTGTGATGCAAATATAATAGTACATGCAATGCAAAATACTTATGAAAATAAATTTGATAAAGCTATTTTAATATCCAGTGACGGCGATTATACTCCGCTTGTAAAATTTTTAATTGAGAAGAATAAAATGGAGGTGATCTTGTCTCCTTATGAAACAAAAAAGTGTTCGGTGTTATTAAAAAGAACCGGAGTAAAGATATCTTACATCTCTGATCAACAGAGTATATTAAAGACCTGAAAGAAAAAGCCCCCGGTGTGGACGAACCACACAAGGGTCTTTTTCGTAAGAATACATACATTATAGCATATACATATTACAAAAGTCAAAGTTATCCACATTATGAAAACACCTTATAAAATAAAACTTAAATTACAAAAATGCCATCTTTAAAAATCGGTATAGTTGGTTTGCCGAATGTTGGGAAAAGCACTTTATTTAATGCGTTGACCAAAAAAGGTGTGCCGGCAGAGAATTATCCTTTCTGTACTATCGATCCATCAGTGGGGATTGTGCCAGTGCCGGATGATCGCTTGGAGAAACTTTCCACAATGAGTAAATCTAAAAAGCTAATTCCAGCGGTGGTGGAATTCGTGGATATTGCGGGGTTGGTGAAGGGGGCATCGGAAGGCGCAGGACTCGGAAATAAATTTCTTTCACATATTCGTGAGGTAGATGCAATATTGGAAGTGGTGCGAATTTTTGAAGACCCCAACACCATTCATGTGCATGACAAAGTTGATCCGCTTTTTGACATTGAGGTGATAAATTTTGAATTAGAACAAGCAGGGATTAAAAAACCAACACTTTATGTTTTAAATAAATCAGAAGTGGCTGAAAATATAAAAAATGATTTTGTTTCAAAACTTCCCGGACCCTACATCGAAGTTGATCCAGTTTTTGGTACTGGCTTGGACAATCTCATTCAAGCCAGCTATGATTTACTAGGACTTGTTACTTTCCTGACAACTGGAGAGGATGAAACTCGTGCTTGGACCACTCGCCGTGGTTCGACTGCGCCCGAAGCAGGCAGAGCAATTCATAATGATTTTAAAGAAAAGTTTATCTGCGCAGAAGTCATATCGGCGAAAGACTTGCTTCAATGTGGCTCGTACGCCGTTGCCAGATCTAAAGGTCTAGTACGCACCGAAGGAAAAGAGTATGTTGTTCAAGATGGTGATGTAATAGAATTTTTAATATAAATTATGAAAAACCAAATAAAAATTTTTTGTTCAAAAGATTGGGTAGATTATGAACTTCTAGATACAGGAGGGGGAGAGAAGTTGGAGCGTTTCGGTCCACATATTTTTATAAGACCTTATGAAGATGCAGTTTGGAGAAAAACTCTAGGAGACAAAGAATGGGATAAAGTTGATGGTAAATTCTGGAGCGCAAAAACTGGCGCCAAAGCTGGGTGGAAAATGTCAAAGACCGTCTTTGACAAATGGGAGATGGAATATAGGAGTATAAAATTTTTGGCAATGCCGACGCCGTTTCGTCATTTGGGATTTTTTCCAGAGCAGGCAACTCACTGGGACTTTATCGAAAAGATTATAAATAAAAGTGTGCAAAGTTCGACTTTGCACAAGGTAAAGTTTTTAAATTTATTTGGCTACACGGGTGTGGCTAGTTTATTTGCTCTTCGTGCGGGGGCGGATGTAACTCATGTGGATGCCTCGAAGCAGAGCTTGAATTGGGCAAAAGATAATCAAAAAATAAATCCTTTGCTATCCTCACTACCGATGCGCATCATAGAAGATGATGTTGTGAAATTTCTCGAACGAGAAATAAAAAGAGGCAATAAATACGATGCAATAGTGATGGATCCACCCAAATTTGGCAGAGGGCCGAAAGGTGAAACTTGGAAATTAGAAGAAAATCTACCCCAGCTCCTTTCTTTAGTACAAAAAGTTTTGAGCGATAAACCACTTTTTGTGATTTTAACTTCATATTCAACCAATTTTTCTTCATTGTCGCTTGGATATGCGCTTTCAGAAACGATGAAGAATTATAAGGGTGAAATAGAATTAGGCGAGCTTTGTGTCTTGGAAAAATCCAACAATCGTCTCATCTCGTTTGCAAATACCACTATTTGGAGTACAATTTAAAAATGGAAACACAAACACAACCACAGGTAAAAGCGGGGGCGAAAAACTTTTTTATAAATCTAGGTTCAATTATTGCGCTTGGAGTGCTTGTGGGTCATCTTACAAATCTTTTGTTTACGGTTATCAACAAGGCCTATCCTGCGACCACTGGCTATTATGATTACTATGGAAGTTACTCCATCAGCTGGCCGGTAGCGACACTCATCATTACCTTTCCGATTTACATTCTTCTCATGTGGCTTTTAGAAAGAGAGTACAGGGTGGAGCCGGAGAAGAGGTTTGTTGGCGTACGCAGATGGCTTACCTGGGTTACGCTTTTTTTAGCTGGATTTACTATTGCGGGAGATCTTATTACTATTTTATATAAATTTATCGACGGACAGGAACTCACTACTGGATTTATCTTGAAGGCATTGTCCGTGTTGGTTATTGCAGTTGCCGTGTTTTTTTATTACATTTCGGATATTATGGGCAAATTAAATGGAACTTCCAGGAAAGTCTGGATGGGTGTGTTCTTTTTAATTATTTTGAGTTCAGTTGTTTGGGGTTTTTCTGTAATTGGTTCGCCTCGCAATCAACAGCTTTTGAAGTATGATGAACAAAAAGTAAACGATTTATCAAATCTAAGCTACCAAATTGAATCTTATTATCTAAATAATCAAACCTTACCTGATGCGCTTGGAAATATGATGAACGGTAATTATTATGTTGCTCCAGTTGATCCACAGAATCAAAAGCCGTATGAATATAAAAAAGTGGACAATCTGCACTACGAGCTCTGCGCAGAGTTTAACAAAGATTCAAGCGATAAAAATTCTATGTACAATACACCAGCTATCTACGATTCTAGATTAGATAGCCAATGGACTCATCCAGCCGGTGAATATTGTTTTAAACGAAGTATAAATCCAGAAAATTATTCTAGGTCCGTACCAATAAAGTATTAATTTTGCAAACACATTATTTTTCGGGTATTATGGGAGTATATGCCTAAATACGACCATAAAAATATCGACCCGCCTACGCTAAAGCTTCGGACGGGCAGAAAAAAAATAGCAGGATACAATCACTCTAAAATAGAACGTAAATGGCAGAAAGAATGGGAGAAGAAAAAAATCTATAAAACTCTAGACAACTATAAAAAACATAAATTTTATATTTTAGATATGTTTCCTTATCCTTCGGGCGAGGGTCTGCATGTCGGTCATCCAAAGGGCTACATTGCTACTGATATTATATCCCCAATTAAGCGAAAGCACCGATACAATGTCTTGCATCCCATGGGTTTTGATGCGTTTGGGTTACCTGCGGAGAACTTTGCTTTGAAGAAAAAAATTCATCCGGAAGTGGCGGTGAAAAAAAATATAAAAAGATTTAAAGAGCAATTAGGGGTTATGGGGCTTGATTATGATTGGTTGCGTGAAGTAAAGACTACCGATCCTAAATTTTACAAATGGACACAGTGGATTTTTCTAAAATTATTAGAGAAAGGCTTAGCTTATGAATCCTACGAGCCCATAAACTGGTGTCCGTCTTGCAAAACCGGTCTTGCCAATGAAGATTTGGAAGGCGGGCGTTGCGAGAGATGTGGAACAATAGTGGAGAAAAAATCCATGCGTCAATGGGTTTTGAAAATTACGAATTATGCGGATAGGTTGCTTGCTGATTTGGATTTAAAAAAGAAAGACGGAACCCCGCTTCTCAACTGGCCGGAGCCGATAAAAGAAATGCAAAGAAACTGGATTGGAAAGTCGGAGGGGGCAGAAATAGAATTTGAACTTTTCCCTAGGCAAGACCTAGGGAAAATCAAAGTTTTTACAACTCGCCCCGATACTCTGTATGGTGTTACATATCTTGTGCTTGCGCCAGAACATCCATCTCTCCAAAAATTGAAATCAAAAATTACAAATTGGAGTAAAGTAATGCAATATATTTTAGATACAAAAGCAAAAAATGAAATAGAAAGAGCAAAAGATGTAAAAGAAAAAACAGGGGTGGAGCTCGAAGGTTTAAAGGCTGTCAATCCTGCTACTGGTGATGAAATCCCGGTGTGGGTGGCGGATTATGTTTTGGTGGATTATGGAACAGGAGCGGTTATGGCGGTGCCGGCTCACGACGAGCGAGATTTTGAATTTGCAAAAAAACATAATTTACCCATTAAGCAAGTCATTGTTTCAGGAGGAAGTGTTCAGGATGGATGGAGTTTAGAAAAATATTCTAAAGAATGGAACGAACATTATACAAATCCAGGTAAATTGGTAAATTCTGGCAGATTTGATGGTATGAATTCAGAGGAGGCAAAAAAAAAGATTATTAATTTTGTTGGCGGAAAAGAAAAAATTATATACAAACTCCGTGACTGGGTTTTTTCTCGGCAGAGATATTGGGGTGAACCGATACCCATAATCCATTGCCCCGCCTGCGCCAAGGCTTCGGCGGGCAAGGAGAATGCTGGCGTTATTCCGGTGCCGGAGCGTGATTTGCCAGTAGAGTTACCAAGAGTTAAATCCTATGAACCAACGGGCACTGGAGAGAGCCCGCTTGCGAATATTTCAAAATGGGTAAATACCACATGTCCAACATGTGGAGGAAAGGCGAAGCGAGAAACCAATACCATGCCTCAATGGGCTGGCTCTTCATGGTATTACTTGCGATACATGGATCCGAAAAATAGCAAAGCTCTGGTTGATAAGAAGAAAGAAAAATATTGGTTTGGCTCGCCGAAGCTGGGCGAAGGTGGCGTTGATTTGTATGTAGGAGGGGCGGAGCACGCTACTCGTCATTTGATATATGCCAGATTTTGGCACAAATTCCTAAATGACATAAAAATAGTTTCGACGACCGAGCCCTTTTTGAAACTTCAAAGCGTGGGACTTATTGCGGGTAGTGATGGGCGAAAAATGTCCAAACGTTTTGGCAATGTCATAAATCCGGATGATATCATTAAAACATTCGGCGCAGACACCTTGCGTCTGTATGAAATGTTTATGGGACCCTTCGATCAAGGAGCATTCTGGAATGATGAGGCCATCGTGGGTCCGAGAAGGTTCCTGGAGAGAGTGTGGGATTTGCAATACAAAATAGATGAAAATAAAAAATACAATGAATTTGAAGTTGAAAAAGCAATCAAAAAGGTTTCTCTAGACATCGAAGAAATGAAATTCAATACAGCCATCTCTTCTTTAATGATCTTGGTTAATGAAATTTCCAAATTTGATTCTATTTCTGTGGAGGCCTACGGAAAGTTTTTACAAATTCTTGCGCCCTTTGCGCCCCATGTTACAGAAGAACTGTGGCAGACTCTAAAAGTTCCCGCAAGTCCTGCAAGGACTGTCCTTGCAGGAACAAGTATTCATCTTTCGAGATGGCCGACGTGGAATGAAAAGTTAATAAAGGACAAAGAAGTGAAAATTGTAATTCAAATAAATGGCAAGGTTCGGGCTGAAATGCTGGTGGGGCCAGATGAGGGAGAAGAAGAAATAAGAAAGAAAGCGCAAGAACAAGAAGCTGTCTTAAAATATACCAAAGATAAAAATATTAAAAAAATAATTTATGTGAAAAACAGATTAGTAAATATAGTAGTGTAGACTGATGGATAGAATTTTAAAAATTTTCAACAGAGAATACGTGAATATAAACCAAGCAGCCCTATTGTTGGGGCTCTTCTCTCTTTTTTCTCAGATTTTAGCGCTTTTTCGTGATCGTGCTTTTGCGCATTTTATTGGACCATCACCAACGCTTGATGTGTATTATGCGGCTTTTCGCATACCAGATCTTATTTTTATTTCTATTGCGTCGCTCGCTTCTATTACTGTGATCATTCCTTTCTTGGTGGAGAAAATGCAAGATGGAAAAGTTACTGACAGGGCTCGAAAATTAATGAATGATATATTTTCTGTTTTTCTTTCAATAATGATTTTGGTTTCTGTGATGGCTTTTTTTCTTATGCCAACTCTGGTTTCTATTATTGCTCCTGGTTTTCCGAGTGATCTCCAAGATAAACTGATATGGATTTCGCGTATTATGCTCCTCTCTCCCATCTTGATGGGACTCTCGAATCTTTTCGGCACAGTCACCCAACGTTTTCGGCGATTTTTTATTTTT
>CAYIUH010000006.1:0-15052 GCA_964366625.1 uncultured Candidatus Saccharibacteria bacterium | reverse complement strand
TCCAAAAACTGGAGAACAAGTCAAAGTAGCTGCAAAGAAAGTTCCAAAATTCCGACCTGCAAAAGGTTTGAAGGACGCAATTGCATAATTTTTTCTCGCAAGATAAGAATATACAAACAAAAAATCCCGACGAGGGATTTTTTGTATTTTACATCTTCCCCATAAATACTCTCTCCAAGATATCGCTCTTTGCAATATTAGATCCTGTGTCAGAAGCTACGATTTTACCATGAGCTAGTACATAAGCGCGATCGGTAATAGGCAGGAGTGAATGTAGGTTGTGTTCCACAACAATGATGGCAGTCTTTTGATCTTCATTAATATCTTTAATAGTTTTGAATATTTCTTTAACGACTTTCGGTGATAAACCCAAGGTTGGCTCATCAAGCAAGAGTAGTTTGGGCCTTGTCATTAGCCCTCGAGCGATTGAAAGAAGTTGTTGTTGTCCTCCAGAAAGCGAGCCGGCAAGTTCACCCTGTTTCGCATGAAGTGTTGGGAAAAGACGCATTAAGTGTTCTGCTCGACGAATACATTCCATCTCATCATCAAGAGAGAACCCGCCAATTTCAAGATTTTCTTTAACAGTAAGATTATTAAACACCCTTCTGCCTTGAGGAACATAAGCAACCCCCATTTTTACCAGGTTGGATGGCAGAGATATAACTTTTTCTCCTTCATAAAAAATACCACCGGTATGTGAAATCAGCCCAAAGATTGCCTTTAAAACAGTGGACTTCCCCGCCCCATTAGGACCCATTAAAGCAACGATCTCTCCCTCGTCAATGTGAAGTGAAACATTGTGGATAATTCTTTTATAATCCTCGCCTTCACCGTACCCGGCTTCTATATTTTTTAATTCAAGTAGTAATTCTTTTTCCATAAATTTTCTTGTCCCGTAGTGAGCTTTGCTCTACCACTGGGATCATTCTCCCAAATACGCCTCCAAGACTATTTTCTCTGATAAAACTTTTTCTGGATTTCCTTCAGCTAATAATTTACCTGCGTCCATTACAATCAAATAATCGCATAAATTACGAATAATGTTCATGTTATGTTCAACAAGAACAATGGTTTTGCCTTCTTGTTTTAACTTCTTGATGATTGTTTCAATTTTCTTAACCACTTCAGGAAAAAGTCCAGCAAACGGTTCATCGAAAAAAATTATATCGGAGTCCATCGCAAGCACACGCCCAATTTCTAAAAGTTTTCTTTGACCATAGGATAGGTTGTTGGCATTTTTAAACCTACTTTCATATAAATCAATATTTTTAAGAATATCTTCGGCTTGTTTTATATGATATAAATTATGACGTTCAAAAAGCGCCCGGAATGGATTGCGTTCAGTTAAAATTACCAAGATATTATCAAGAGTGCTCATCTGATTGAAGAGTTTAATTTGTTGAAATGTCCTAGTAACTCCATAAACTTGATTCTCCTGTGATAAAATTTTCTTCCTCTCAATCCCCGAAAATAAAACTACACCGGTATCACTAACAGTAAATCCAGAAAGCAAATTGATTAAAGTCGTCTTGCCACTCCCGTTGGGTCCCACCAGACCAGTAATGAAACCTTCTCTAATATTAAGAGACAAACGATCTACGGCATTTACTCCACCGAAACTTTTTACTAAATTTTTTATTTCCAAAATATTTTTCATGATTATATTTTATATTCTCCTAAAATTCCTCTGGGCTGATAGAGCATAAAGAAAACCAAGAGAAGACTATAGATAAGCACTCTGGCAAGACCCACAAATTCATTAGGAAAATCAACAAATCTTAAAAATTCCGGAAGAATAATTAAAATAAATGCCCCGAGCAAAGCTCCACTGTTTTTTGCCATTCCACCTAAAATAATCATAGACCAAAGAAGAATAGACACATCTACCGTAAACAAGCTGGCATCAATAAAAGACAGATAGCTGGCAAAAAGAACTCCGGCCACAGCAGACAAAGCTGCGCCAAAAGAAAAGATAAGGAGTTTGTAGATGGTGGTATTATAACCAAAAATTTTTAGAGCATCTTCATCTTCACGAATAGCATTTAAAACCCGACCAAACGAAGAATTCGTAATAAAAAAAGAAATAGCGCTTACCACTAAGAGCATAAATAATCCCAGCCAGACAAAAGAAGACGGGGTATTAAAAACAAATCCAAATAAATCTAGTTTGGGAATTTTAGCAATACCAAAAGCTCCACCCGTGAATGTTTCCCAATTTTTGACTAATGTATTAAATATCATGAGAAAGCCGAGAGTTGCCAAAAGAAAATAATCATCCCGAAAACGGGCAAAACTTGCTCCAACAATAAATGCAATCCCCCCTGCGATAACTGGAGCGATAATCAAGCTGGGTAAAACACTGAAGCCATAGGTTGTAGTTAAAATAGCCACCACATATGCCCCTATTCCGTAAAAAGCTCCGCCAGCAACAGTTAAAAGTCCCGCCTCACCCATCACTAAATTTTGAGCCAGAGCCAAAATTCCATAAATAGAGAAGAGTATCAGAATGTGAAAAATATATTCCATATAAGTTCTATCTTTTTAAGATGCCTTCCGGACGAAGTAAAAGAATAATAATAAGTATAACGAAAGGCACCGCCTGTACCCAGCTCCCACCCAAAAAAACTATTGTAAGTTGTTGAGCGATACCTAAAATAAATGCTCCTAAAATCCCACCCCAAAAACTTTTTATCCCACCCAGAATAGTGGCAACTATGATCGGAAAAATATAAAAAATTCCAGACGAAGGCACCATCCCTAAATCAAAACCTTCAGCAATCCCGCTCAAACCACCCAAAATTCCAGCAATAAAAAAAACTTTTTCGGCAACTTTCTTCTTTGGAATCCCCACCAGCTCCGCCACTTCCTCGTCATCTTCTACGGCTCTCAATGCTCTGCCAAAGCTAGTCTTGTAAATCACGAAAGCAAGAACAGCGACAATAGAAGGAATAAAAAAAAATCCTAAAACCTGAACAATGTTTAAAGTCCCTCCTAAAAAATTCACGGTGTAAACATCGCTTAGATGTCTGGAAAGAAAAGTTGCTTGATTGCCAAAAATTATACCCAAGGAAGCGGCAGTGGCAGAAAGAAGCCCAAAGGAAGTGATTAAAAGAACGAAATTTTTTGCTCCCCGCTGAATCAAAATACTAAAAATAAACTTATAAGAAAGAAACATATACAAACCAGAAAACAAAAGAGCTAACAAAAAAGAGATGAAAAACGGAAAGAGAAGCGTCTTATACAACCAAAACATAGCATACCCGCCAATCAACAAAGCTCCCCCGTATGCAACATTAAAGAACTTTGCGTTACGCAAAACAAGCCCGAAACCAGAAACAGCTAAAGCATAAAGTAGCCCAATTGAAAGAGAAAAAAGGGTTATCTGCCAAACAATCATCTAGTAAGTATAGCAAAAATCGCTGGAAGAAACCCGTAGACAAAAGTTGCCCCGGCAATTCTTGAGTTAGAATATTTACTGTGTCATCTCACTTGCCCTACCGGACAAAACCTGTTTTAGAGCATAATCTGCGCTGGCTGGATCTCCATTTTCATCAAATATTTTACCCGAGCCATCTTGCTTTTCTGCATTTTCTAAAGCATCCTTGATGGACAAACCATTGGTCTTGCCTCCTTTTTCTATGGCATCTGTCAAAGTCTTCAAGCCATCATAGGCATAGTTGGAACAATAAACAATATCATCTGTGCCAAGTTTTGTTTTCATTTTGGATTTAAATTCATCGCTTGAATATGCGCTGACAGCTGTAAAAGTAGCCCCATCACCAATGGTACCAAGTTCTGTCCAAATTTTTGAATCATCCCAGGCATCTGCTCCAAAGAAGGGTGCAGTAATTGCAAGATCACGTGCCTGTTTTATTCCGGCAATAGAAGGATCAGTATAAGCTATAAAATATATAGCATCTGGATTTTTAGACTTAATCTCGGTAAATTGAGCTTTGAGATTTTTGGAAGCTGGATCAAAAGAATCAGTGTAAACAATAACTCCGCCAAGCGCAGAAAATGAGTTAGTGAAAGCTTTCTTTAATCCTTCACCCCAGTCATCCTTGGTAGTTAGCAAAGCAACATTCTTCTTTCCTATATTGATAAGATGAGATGCCATGAAATTTGCTTGAAAAAGATCAGAAGGCACATTTCTGAAAATATAATCTCCGGCTGAAGTAACAGCTGGGCTAGTAGAACAATAAGAAAGCTGGGGAACCTTGGCCACTTCGGCTACCGGAGTAGCACCTAGGGTCGCTCCAGAACACATCCCACCTAAGATTGCCACCACTTTATCGACATTGATAAGTTTTGAAATTGCGCTTGCTGCCGTCGCACCATTACAACCATCGTCTTCATAAATTACTTCTACCGATTTGCCAAGCACTCCGCCTGAAGCATTAATTTCTTCTACTGCAATAGAAACAGCTGCTTGAGCATTTCTTCCCATATGAGCAAGGTCGCCAGCAAGCGGACCCAGAAAACCGATTTTTATAGTTTCAGCTTCTGTGTCATTCTTGCCACTCAAAGAAGAAATCCCCCATATGACAAGAATAATGATAATCACCCATAAAACACTTTTCATTGTTGTGCTCATAAATTAGTAAGTTAAAATTATTAATAGACCATTTTTAAAAAACACTTTCTTTTAGTCTACAAAATGGAGACGAATTGTCAAGCTTCAAAAAACCATTGATTCTAAAATCATTATTTACTCCATAATTCAACCCAACGATCATAAATATTATATTCAACTTCTCTTCTTTCCCAATTTATATCAATAAGCATGGTATCTTTTTCAAGAGCTAGTAATTCTACTGCTTTCTTAGTTATTTCCACCCCCCGTGGGTTGGTGCCCTTTTTGGGTAATTTTAAATATTTTTTAGAACCTAATTTTTTAAAAACTCTAGCTTGGTTTTCTTTCGAAAAATAATAAAATGCACCTATCGAACCCCAGTTTATGTTTGCCAACAAAAGATCTGCTGTTGGTGCATAGTTTTTGCTAAATTCTAAAGCTTTCTTAGAATCTACTGTCCAAATTAATTTAATCCCGGATAAATCACCACTTATAGTTTTTATTGAAACCGGATCGTCAAAAAGTATTGCATCTATTTCTGCTTTAGTAATGGGAATATCAGTTTTTACATTTTCTTCTCCAAATTTATAAATCAAAAGTGCTATTATAATTCTTTCCCTGGTTGAACCCACCTCCATACCCAATTTACCCGCACGAGAACTATCTGCCTCCGCAAGCTGAAACAGATCAGGCATCCTTTCTGTTACTCTTTGAATTATTTTCTTATCGGAAAATAATTGTTTTAAATATTTTGACATCTATTTTATTTCAAATATTTATCAAGAAATGTCTCTACGGCTCCTGCAATATGCCATCCTAAGACTGGAGGCACTGCATTTCCTATTTGTTTATAAGCGCTGGATGTGGATGGATAAAAAATAAAATCATCAGGAAAAGTTTGAATACGTGCCGCTTCTCTCGCAGACAAGCGTCTCTTGCCACTCCAATGAAATTCGATATTTCCATGATGCTCTGCCCTCATTGTCGGGCCAATTTTATCTTTACTAATAATACTATTACCCTGTGTGCCTTTAAACATTTTAGCTTTAGACCAGAAATGGTTTTCAATTTTACCCTCGGATATATTTGCAAGATCGCCAATTGCTTGTTTTAAATTTATCCAGTTTTCTTTAGAATGAATTTCTTGCGGATACTCAAAAGTTGGAAGATTCCTTTTCTTGTCAGTACCAACAATAACAACTCGTTCTCTGTTTTGGGGAACACCAAAATCAGCTGCATGGTGTAATTTATAAACAACGGAATAACCAAGAACTGAAAAATCTTTAATAATTTTTTTTATTGCTTCACCGTTATCCATACTTAAAAGTCCTTTCACATTTTCAGCCACAAAAACAGCTGGGCGCAATCTTTTCACTGCTTCAACCATACTTTGATAAAGAAGTCCTCTTTGACTTCTAAACCCCCGACGCTTACCCGCAAGACTGAATTCTTGACAAGGAAAACCACCTAAAATAATATCAGCTTTATTTGGCATTTGGGGACTTAATAAATCTGGATAATGACCTTTTAAAATTTGCACGATATCTCCACAAACAATAGGATCATTAAAATTTTTGGCAAAAGTTATGCAAGCTTTTTCATCGAAATCATTTGCCCATTTAATTTCAAAAGAATGGGAATTATATTTTTTACCCAAAGAATAGAAATCACCCTTAAATCCAAGGTCTAAACCCCCACAACCTGAAAACAAAGACACAATGGAATATTTATTGCTCTTTCTGTTTTTTTTCATTACTTTAATTTTAGCACAAAATAACTAAGTAGTTCTAAAATCCCATCAGTATTTCCGTATCACTGCCTTAAGAATTGCAATCACATTCAAGCTATGCTCCGGATATATTAGTTTGTAATTTTTATTCGCTGGCTCAAGCCACCTTTTAGTTCCTTTTTCTCTAAAATATTTCATAGTATATTCACCATCAACTTCAGCAATGACTATCTGCCCATCTCTGGCATAACTGCCCCTCTCCACCAAGACCATGTCCCCTTTCTCGATATGCGCATCGATCATTGAGTCTCCATCTACTTCGAGCATGTATGTAATTTCTTTCTTACCCACAAGCATATTGTCTAAATTTATCGTGTCTACTAATTCTTCTTCTGCTGTTGCCGGAAGTCCGGCAGTAACAAGACCCAAAATAGGAATCTCTCCAAAAGAACCCCGAGGAACAAGCCGACCCAAATGATCTTTCGCCACGAGACCTGCTTCTAATAATTTTCCGACGATTTTAAAAACAGCATTCTTGGATTTAAAACCAAAAAGTTTCATCATCTCGGAATATGTGGGCATTCTTTTATTACTGGAATAAAAAGATTCGATTTTTGTCTGATAAGGATTATGCATAACTATGATTCTTTAAAATATCTTTACGAAAAAATAAATTAAGCATCCTCACCGCAAAGCTTCTCTTGGTATGATAACGAACCTTCTGCAAAAGAAGTTTGTGATCTCTGGCTTCTTTCAGATAAGACTCCCCTTGAAGGATTTTCAAATCGATCTTCTTATTTATTTTCTGAATCTCCCTCTCCAACATTTTCAAATATTGTGTTTGTGACATATTTTTATCGCTGTAGCCAATCAATAGTGGCATAAGCGTAATTAAATTGCTAAAACCTCGACAAGAATATTATAAGTGAACGAGCGTTCACCTGTCAAGAAAAACTGTGGATAACTTTATAAAAAAGGGGTGGGGGTTGTGTGCCCACCACCCCATAAGCCTTTCAGTGATGTATCCCCAGTCTATCACGGCGGTGCTGGGGCTTGATCACTTACTTGGCAACCCCACTTAGCGCATCTATGCTAAGTGGGTTACTTCAAAACCAATTATGTACCCATAAAAAAATAATGCTAGGTTTAGTTATTATCTTTTAAATATTAACTTGTGTTAAAATAATCAATAATTATGCCAGAAAACCCATTTAAAGATGATAGTCAAAACATAGTAGCGAGTAGTTTGGATAAAATAAGAGATGATACCCTGGAAGATTCTGCAAGGAAATTTGAAAGATTGAAAAATTTAATCGAATCTGCCCGATATATAGACATTGCTGAAGAATTAATTTTTTTTATATCAGAACTTGAAAAAGGAATACTCTGGAATGAATTTACCACGGAAGAAAAATATGATTTTCGGTTTTTCAAAGATGCAATAAAAAAAGAAAAAGATAGTCAAGGATTTCTTCCGATGTATTTACCTAAATTTTTAGATCATCTTATTACATCAATTAGACTTAAAAAAAAGAAAATTTAAAAATTACGTCCTAAAAGTATCCCCTTTTTTTAATCAATCTAGGGTCTAAGCAACTTTCGACTGGCTATTCTACCATCTTTCGCATATACAAAAGATAGTAGAACATGGAATAATGTTAAATTGTTAGACACCGAGTGTCTAACAGGTGTGTATAGTAAAAAAATTTAATTGTTTACTTTCGGTCTATATTGGATCGCTTCGAAAATGTGGTTGGCTTTTATTTCTTCCGCCCCCTCAAGGTCGGCAATGGTGCGAGCGATTTTAATAACTCGATGATACGCCCTCGCCGAGAGACCAAGACGTTCAGCGGATTCATCGAGTAAGTTGCGCACTTCCGTAGTGAGCTTTACAATATTCGATAGATCCCTCACATTCATCTCACTGTTGGTATTTATAGCTCGACCCAATTTTATAAATCTATCCTTCTGAATATTCCTCGCTCGCAGAACTCTCTCTTTTATTTTTTCACTTTTTTCACCCGTTCCTTCACCTCCCAGCTTTTTATAATCCACATTCCCAACTGAAACCCACAAATCAATACGATCCATAATGGGCCCGGATAGTTTCCTTTTATACCTGTCTAGGTCCGATGGCTTACAAATACAGACTTTGTTCTTGCTGCCAGAATTCCCGCACGGACAGGGATTCATCGCCGCCACGAGTATAAAGTTCGATGGGAAAATAGCCGACCCCTTCGCCCGTGATATTGAAATGATATTATCCTCAAGTGGCTGACGCAAAGATTCTATCACCCTTTTATCAAACTCAGGAAATTCATCTAAAAACAAAACACCCCGATGCGCCAGTGTAACTTCTCCCGGTTTGGGATATGTGCCTCCACCAATGAGCGAGACATAAGATGAAGTGTGATGTGGAGATCGAAAAGGAGGGAAACACACCAATTCACCCACTGTTGCTCCAGCAACAGAATGGATGCCGGTAATTTCTAGGACTTCTTCCGTACTCAAGTCTGGAAGAAGTCCTGAGAAAACTCTCGCCAACATCGTCTTGCCAGTGCCCGGCGGACCATACATCGCAATGTTGTGTCCGCCGGCACTGGCAATCTCGAGCCCTCTCTTTGCGCCCTCTTGTCCACGAATGTCAGCAAAGTCGCCACCCTTTATTTCTTTTTTGTAATTTATTTTGGTTTTGGGTTGCGGAAGAATTTTCTTTTTTAATTTTTTATTTGTTTTCTCCCCGCCCGGACGACTGTCCAGTCGAGCAGGTTTTAATCTATCTCCGAGCTCATCAATGTGCGCTATTACTTCTTTTAAACTGCCAGCTCCGAAAACTTGCATCCCATCCACCAGCGCCGCCTCTACCGCATTCTCTTTCGGTAAATATATTTCTTCGAAACCCCGCCTTTTAGCTTCTTCTGCCAGAGGTAAAGCGCCCCGAATACTCCGTAGCGTGCCGTCCAGTCCCAACTCCCCCAAGAAAATCTTTTTCTCGGAGTTAAATTTTATATCTCCGGACGCTTTCAAATACGCAATAGCAATCGCTAAATCAAAAAACGGCCCTTCTTTCTTTAGATCAGCCGGTGAAAGTGAAACTATTATTTTTTGATTTTGGGCTTTGGGCGACTTGTAACCAGAATTTTTAATTGCACCACTTACCCTGTCTTTGGATTCATCTACCGCTTTGTCTGGCAAACCTACTAAAGAAAAAGCGTGGAGCGTGCCCTTGGAAATATCCACTTCAATGGTCACAATAGCACCCCGAAGTAGGTTGACCTGCGCAGAATAAACTTTAGCAAAGCTCATAGATTTAATTTTCTAAATGTTTCTTGCAGGTCCTTGCCGCCGGATTAGCTTCTAGACGAGCTGTTTCTATATCTTTTTTACAGACTTCACATTTACCAAAGGATTCTTTATTTAACGCCTTGAGCGCTTTCAAGATGTCTTGTAGCCGTGGCTCAAGCGTCTTCATCATTGAACTTCGAGCTTCAAAATCTTCGAATCGGTCCGCCATATCGTTATGATCCGCTTCTGGAGCGCTCTGTTCTTCCGGGGTAGTTTCCCATTCATTGGTCTCTGGATTAAATTTCCCCATGTCTCGCAATTCTTCCACTAAAACATCCCGTTCTTTTTCCAATTTATCTTTGATTTTTTTCTTATCCAACATTGTACGCAAATCATAGCATATTCAGCTTTAATGGCAACAAACAACATAAAAATAGAGAATGTAAACCAAATTCCTGCTATAATACCCGCATGCAATGGTTTTTCATCGCACTTGGGGCGCCATTTTTGTGGGCGTAAATAATGTGGTATAATGCGGAAGTGAACAAAAAATCAAAAATTTTAATAGCAGTATTTATTTTGGCTATTTTTGTCTCTATATTTTTTACTTATAAAAGATCATTTGTGGATAAAAGTTTTTTAATTTTTGAAGAAGAAACTTCTGAAGAGACGGAAGAAGTAGGGGGGTGAGATTATGGAAGAAGAATTGATGATTGAAGAAAATCAATAATTTATGTCAAACTGGTTTATCGTTGCACTAGTAGCACCAATCCTGTGGAGTATAGTTAACCACATTGATAAATACATGCTAGCAAAGTTCCTGAAGAACAGGGGCGTTGGCGCTTTACTTATTTTTTCAGCCCTTTCTTCAGTCATTGTCTTGCCTTTTATAATTTTTTTTCGTCATAGCGAAATACTCGGCATTTCAGGGATTGATGTTTTAATTCTTATTTTCGTAGGATTCCTAAGCGCAGTAGCGTTTTGTTTTTATTTAATGGGTATGGAAATGGAGGAAGCATCAATCGTAATCCCATTGTTCCAATTAGTTCCTGTTTTTGGATATTTTTTAAGTTACATGATTCTTGGTGAATCATTGAGTACTGCGCAAATCTTGTCTTCCCTGCTCATTATGTCCGGAGTTGTTATACTTGCCATAGATATAGATGAAGAGAAAAAAATAAAACTTAAAACCAAAATTTTAGTTTTAATAGCCACCTCATCTTTTCTGTTTGCCCTCCATGACACATTATTCAAGAAAGTCGCAATTGTTGAAAGTTTTTGGGGTTCTGTCTTTTGGCAATATTTAAGTTTAACTATTTTTGGTCTGGTTATCCTTGTAACTATAAAAAGGTTCAGGGAGGATTTTAAAATAATGTTCAAAAATACAGGAAGAAAAATCTTTTCATTAAATATTATGAGCGAATTGATATATATTTTGGGAAATCTGACAAATAATTTTGCTCTTTTGTTAGCTCCAGTCGCAATTATCTTGGTAGTAAGCAGTTACCAACCATTATTTGTTTTTTTGGGAGGAATTTTTCTTACCATAGTATTTCCTCATATTTCTACTGAGAAAATTTCAAGAAAGCACCTAACCCATAAATTGATTTCTATCATTATAATCATCATAGGCAGTTATTTCTTATACTCGACTTCCAATTATTGATATTTATGTGTAGTATATAGAAATGGAACAATTATGCCCTTGGGAGTCAGCACAGTATTTTGTTTACTCTAGTAATATCCCTACTCTTTTCTTTTATTCACACATTCCTGCAATTATTGTAGCCATACTCATAGGATTAATGGTGTTTTTTAAAAGTGGCAAATCAAAAGTTGGTATTACCTTACTAATTGTCAACTTGTTATTTTCCCTGTGGTGCCTTTTCGATCTTATCCTTTGGGCCACAAACAGGCCTGACGTTGTGATGTTTTTCTGGGCATTGCAAATTTTATTTGAACCCTTGGTCTATCTTTTATGTTTTTATTTGATCTATGTATTTTTAAAAAACAAAGATTTAGACACAGGATGGAAATTCTTTGGAATATTTTTGTATTCTCCGATAGTTTTATTGTTGCCCTTTGAATTTAACCTTATCGGGGTAGATTTATCCTACTGTACAGCCATAGAAGGATTTATTGCGCAATATTACACTTATGCTTTCGAAGCCACACTAATATTATCTATATTGATTTTTATTATTTGGGAGTTTAGAAAAATAGTTGATAGAAATAAAAGAAAAGAAATAGTCATCTTGGGTTTTGGCATTATATTATTTCTGGTTGCATTTTCTTCTGGAAACATTATTGGTAGCTTCACGGAAAACTGGACATTGGCACAAGCAGGACTTATAGGAATGCCATTATTCACCATCTTTTTAGCTTATTTGTTCGTCAGATTTCACACCTTCAATATTAAGGTCTTTGCCACTCAAGTATTAATGGTTAGTATCTGGTTTTTGGTTTTGGGTATTTTACTAATAAGACAAATCGAGAATGTCCGAATCATTACTGCTATCACACTTATTTTGGTTACTATTGCTGGAGATATTTTAATTAAATCTGTAAAAAAAGAAATAGAACAGAAAGAAGAATTGGAAGGTTTAAATGTAGAATTGCAGGATTTGCTCAAGCAACGTGAGAGTCTGATGCACCTTATTAATCATAAAGTCAAAGGCTCTTTTACTCGCTCTAAATTTATTTTTGCCGGCATATTGGATGGAACTTTTGGTGAAATATCTACTGAAATAAAGAAGATGGCAACACAGGGCTTGGAATCAGACGACACGGGTATCAAAACAATTGATCTAGTGTTAAACGCCGCAAACATGCAAAAAGGAACAGTCAAATATGACCTAAAAGAGCTTGATTTAAAAGATGTAATTTTAAAAATAATTGCTGATAAAACAGATCAAGCGGAAACAAAAAATCTGGTCATAGAAAAAAATATCCAAGAAGGTGGCTATAAGATTCTTGGTGATTCTATTTGGCTCAAAGAAGCAATAAATAATTTAATAGAAAATTCAATCAAATACACAAAAGAAGGTAAAATAACAGTAAACCTTGAAAATAAAGAAGGTAAAGTAATACTTTCTGTGAAAGATACGGGGGTAGGGCTCACGACAGAAGATAAAAATATTTTGTTCACAGAGGGCGGACGAGGTAAAGACTCAATGAAAATGAATGTCGACAGTACTGGTTATGGACTTTATTCAGTAAAATTAATTTTGGATGCGCATAAAGGCAGAGTCTGGGCAGAATCCGAAGGTAAAGATAATGGTTCAACCTTTTTCATAGAATTGCCTGCAATGTAAAAACTTTTTAGATATAATTTTGCGGGGTTTCGAGGCTGACGAGCCGAGAATTTCAGGATTTTTAAAGCTTCAAAAAATCCGTACCAAAAAAATTCATATCCCAAAAGTTTTTTACTTTATTTCTTAATCCGGCTCGAAGCCAGACGAAGCATTATCTCATGGGTGGCGTTCTGTGAATTGGTAATCACGACAGACGAGTCGTTTATAAAAACGTACATCATAACTATTTCTTTCTTTTGACCTTCGTTTTCTGTATAAAGAATCCGAGCATTTTTGTTTTCAACAATACCATCTTCAAAATTTGCCGTTAAAAGATATTTCGTTTCAGGCCCTATGTCAATACCGAAAAATCCATGAAGGTCAAAAAACATTTTGCTTTCCCAAGCTCGCAGAGAATTAAAAATATCGATAAAATCACGCACTTGAAACAAGATAAAGAAATTATTTGTCTCGCCCTTAACCACCCCCATCAGAAAGTTATCATTTACAAAATTACCTTCAATTGGAGAAAAACTGCTCTTAATAAGGGTTAAAAACGCCTTGAGCCCAATAACACTTTTATTGGAACTCAAATAAATTCCTTCAATCCCCTCATCTTTAACTTCTGTTGTTAAAACCTCTTTGAAAACAGTTGCCATTATTTCTTCTTTTTTAAAATCTTTAACCTCCAGAAAAACACTTTTGTCATGAAAAATAATAGGCACAAATTGCGGAGCCACAGGGGTAATATCAATGTTGCTTTTGTAAAAAAATAAAAAAGAAGCCAGAGCTAAAGCCACCAATATTAAAATCAGCCCTGAAAACATTAAGGCTTTATTCTTTCTGGATTCTGGAGAAAGTTCTAACTTTTCTTTTTCGTGCTCTTCTTCTCCGTGAATTATTTTTTTAATTAAACCCTCTCGGTCGTCTTCAATTACCTTTGCCATGTCTTCGGCGTAGGTTTCCACAATTTTTGATTTTATTTTATTATCTTCTGACATAAATTTCACAAATCCACAGTTTTAGTTTTTACGAATGGTCTGGCCGGGAGAGGGACCCGGAGATCCGAGGACCTGAGTAAAAATTGAAAACTGTGGATTTGTGACTTTTTCAAAAAATCCGTACCGGAAAAAATTCATATTGGGAAAATATTACGACTTTCTAAAGAAATCCTTATCTGCCTCTTTAATGGACAACCCTATTCTCCCCATTTCTTTATCAATCTTCACAACTTTGACCGGCACAATCATCCCTTCTTTTATTATATCTGATACCCTTTCAATACGAAACGGCGCCAATTCAGAAATATGCACCATGCCATCGTTATATGGATTAAGCTGAACAAAAGCTCCAAAATCAGCGATTTTCACCACCACTCCTTTTAATATTTCTCCCACTTTATACTCATGAGTCATTTCTTCTACTATTTTTTTAGCCATCTCCGCTGATTCACCCTTGCCAGTGAAATACACCGTACCATCATCTTCAATGGTAATCAAAGCGTCAGTCTTTTCCTTGATTTCTTTTATTGTCTTCCCGCCACTTCCGATAACCATGCCGATCTTACTTGGATCAATTTTAATTATTAAAATTTTTGGAGCATTTGGAGAAATTTCTTTACGTGGAGCAGAGATTTCTTTTCCAATTCTGTTAATAATTGCGACTCTGGCCGCTTTCGATTGCTTCATGGCTTCTCCTAATATTTTTATCGGTATTCCTTCAACTTTTACATCCAGTTGTATCGCTGTAATCCCCTCCTTGGTGCCGGCAATTTTGAAATCCATATCGCCATGATGATCTTCCGGGCCTTGAATGTCGGTCAAAATTTTATATTTACTATCTGATTCATGCATGAGTCCCATCGCAACCCCGGCAACTGGCGCTTTGATCGGAACTCCGCCATCCATGAGTGCCAGTGTGGATGCGCAGATGGAAGCTTGAGAAGTAGAACCATTTGAAGCCATTGATTCAGAAACAACTCGAATAGTATATGGAAAATCCGTAACCTCGGGTAGAACCATCAAAAGGGCTTTTTCCGCTAGCGCGCCATGCCCCACTTCTCGACGATTTGTAAATCCTGCTCGTCCAACTTCTCCTGCCGAATACGGTGGAAAATTATAATGATGCATAAATCTTTTTTCACTTGAATCCTGCATAGATCGGAAGAGCGTC
>CAYIUH010000005.1:0-16250 GCA_964366625.1 uncultured Candidatus Saccharibacteria bacterium | reverse complement strand
GAATACGATTGGAAAAGATACAAAGAAAATAATAGATCTAGCAAAAAAACTCGAAGGGTGCGTTAGACATATTTCTGTGCATGCCGCTGGAGTTGTGATCGCCCCAACTCCCATTCATGAATATATGCCTATTCAATTTGATCCAAAGGGAGGAAAAATAATTACTCAATACGACATGTATAGCGCCGAAGACGCAGGATTACTAAAGTTTGATTTCTTGGGAATAAGAAATCTGGCCATCTTGGCTGATGCCGTAAATAAAGTAAAAAAATTTTACGGAGTGGATATAGACATAGAAAATATTCCACTTGATGATAAAAAGACTTTCGAACTTTTATCAAGCGGGCAAACGGAAGGACTCTTCCAGCTAAACGGCGCTGGCATGACCAGGTATTTAAAGGAACTAAAGCCCACCTCTATTCATGACATCAACGCAATGGTTGCCCTTTATCGTCCCGGTCCGATGGAAACAATCCCGGAATATATAAAAAGAAAACATAATCCCCAACTTGTGAAATACATGGATCCAAGAATGAAGAAATTTTTAGGTGAATCGTATGGACTTATAGTTTATCAGGATGATCTTCTTTTCTGCGCCCTTTTGTTGGCTGGCTACAACTGGCAAGAAATAGATAGATTTAGGTATGCCGTCGGTAAAAAAATCCCAGCCGAAATGGCCGCCCAAAGAGAAAAATTTACTGCAGGTATAATAAAAAACGGACAGACGCCGGAGTTTGCTGAAAAATTATGGAAGCTCTTTGAACCCTTCCAAGCTTATGGATTCAACAAAGCGCACGCCGCAAGTTATGGTCGAGTCGCATATCAAACAGCATACATGAAAGCGCACTATCCGGTAGAATACATGGCCGCAATACTCACCGCCGAATCCGGCGATATAGAAAAAATTGGCGTCATCATTAATGAATGTAAAAACATGGACATCCCTGTTATTCCGCCTCATATCAATGAAAGCTTTGGAGGATTCACTTGCTTGCCCTCTGAAACCTCGGCGAAAGAGGGTCTGCTTATAAATAAAACAAACCCTAGTAAAAGAATTAGATTTGGATTTTATACAATCAAGAATTTAGGAACAGATATTTCCGATGCCATTATTGCGGAAAGAAAAGCTGGAGGTAAGTTTAAATCAATCGGCGACTTTTTAGACAGAATCAAACATAAAAATTTAAACAAAAAATCAATGGAAGCGTTGATCAAATCAGGAAGTATGGATGAATGGAATGATCGAGGAGTAATGCTTGCAAATTTAGAAGCGATGCTTTCATATAATCATGAAACTAATAAACAAAATCAAAATCAAATTTCCCTTTTTAGCAAGTCGCAAGAAATCAAAGCCCCAGAATTTAAAATGCAAAATGCTCCCAAAGCAACCGTTGCAGAGAAACTGCTCTGGGAAAAAGAACTGCTTGGACTTTATATTTCCGGACATCCGCTCGACCGTCTCCGAGAAAAATTAGAAAAAAGAACCATGAACATTAAAAAAGTGAAGGAAGAAATGAGCAACAGTATGCAAGTAACTATCGCCGGAATCATCGAATCTGTGCGACAGGTCGTAACGAAAAATAACGAACGCATGGTATTTATAAAAATTTCAGACTTAACTGACGGGATAGAAGCCGTGGCCTTCCCTTCTATTTTTAAAGAATCAATTGATATTTTAATACCCGAAAAATGCATCGCCCTCTCTGGTAAAGTCTCGAGCCGTAATGGCGACAAAAGCATCATCATCGAAGCCGTAAAAGAAATCTAAAAATTTACTCAGTGATTACCACTGAGGTCTTGCCTCAGTGGTGGTCAGGATTGTATTTAATCCACTCTAATATTTCGCTTTGAAATTCTTTAAAGTTAGGAAAATAATTAGGAAATATTTTTTTATTTAAAATAACACCTTGAGGTCTTTTACCTTCTTTTACATAATCTAAATAACTTGAATATTCATAAGATTGAAGAAATATAAAAACTTTTTTTATATTTCTTATACCTTTTTCTTTCCAATTTTTATCTATCAATTTTATGGGATTTAAGTGTATGTATGAAAAAAGATATTTAAGATACTTATCATTATTGGCATGTTGAGACTTAAATTTACCTTCAAATAAACTACCGCTTCTTTTGTATTTCTGATTATAATACATTACATACCCTGTGCATACTTTTTGCATATATTTACTAATATTTCCATCTTCTGTTGGAGTAATAAGTATATGAAAATGATTTGGCATTAGAACATAAGCACCAATAGCAACAATGGGGCTATCATCTTTATGAAAAATAAATACATCTTGAGCCTGATCTCTTAATTGTTTATTATTTTTTTGATTCAAAACATGTAATAGTTTTATAAAATGTTGATAATCCTCTCTATCGTGAAATATTTTTTGTTTACTATTCCCACGATTATAAATATGATAATATTCACCAAAAGCAAAAGAAACTTTGCGAATAGACATGCTAATCATGGTAACAAATTCCTGCCACTGAGGCAAGACCTCAGGGGCTAGACCTCAGGGGTTCGAGCTTTACATTGCAGTCTAGAGTAATATAATTAATGTATGTTAGAGAGTTTAATTTTTATTAATAACTTGTAGCTAAAAATATGAAAGTGAAAGAACAACTTGATTTATCTTTTGGTGCACCTAGGATAGAAAAAGAATTAGCAGAAAGTATTAGACAAAAAAGAATACGAAAAGAACCTTTAGACGAAGAAGAACAAGCACTAGTAGATAAACAAACGGCCGAAGATCATGATGATCTAAAAAAAACTTATAGAAGGTAAAGGTTAATTATACAAACTCATCGCCTTTTCTCGACCTTCGAAAAAAATAACTTCGACCATTTCAGTTATTTTTTTTGAAAGTTTTTTCAATATTTCCAACTCCGGCTTTTTGAATTCCCCAAGAATAAAATTTATTACCGCCCTCTCCCCTTTTGGTTTTTTTATTTTTCCAGACGATGTCGCCGGAGTTATCCCAATTCTTATCCGCAAAAATTCTTGACTCTTTAGTGTTTTAATTATAGAACCCAATCCGTTGTGTCCGCCAGATGAACGATTAAAGGAAATTTTCATTTTCCCTAACGGCAAATCAATATCGTCATAAATCACTATTAAATCTTTCAAGGCCTTCTTGCCCGCCATGGCTTTAGCGACGGCGGGACCTGAATTATTCATGAAGGTGTCTGGTGTTATAAATTTAATTTTTTTATTTTCGAGATTTTTTTGAATCAACTCAACAAGAATACGTCCGGTATTATGTCTAGTGTTTTCGTATTCTTTTCCTGGATTTCCCAAACCCACAATTAATTTCATATCTAAATATTACCACTTAATAAAAACAAAAAGCAAATATTATTAGAAAACATATTCTGTTATATTGTCAATACTTTTTCGTGTTATGCTGTTGTGAATATGGGAGAAACAGAAACATTTGAAAAACCTGAAGAAAAAATGTCTGGTAAAACCTTTGCTCAATCATTTTGGGAATTGGTGCGTTTTGCAATAATAGCATTGATTATTGTCATCCCTATTCGTGTCTTTATCACAGAACCATTTGTTGTTTCAGGTGATTCCATGATCCCCACTTTCGATAATGGTAACTATTTAATAGTTGATAAAATTTCTTACAAAATAAACAGTCCCGAGAGAAATGATGTTATTGTTTTTAAATATCCAAACGATATAAAAAAATATTATATTAAAAGAATCATCGGCTTGCCAAATGAGACAGTTGACATCAATGGAGAAATAGTGACAATAACAAACGATGAATATAAGGACGGTTTAGTCTTGGATCAATCATACATAAAGAACCAAGTGCAAAACAAAGTCCATATTGAATTAAAAGAGGGTGAATATTTTGTCATGGGCGATAACAGGGGCGCCAGTTCTGACTCGAGGTACTGGGGACCTCTAAAAAGAGAGTTCATTACAGGAAAAGTATTTCTGCGTTTACTGCCAACCAGTAAAATAGATGTCTGGCCGGGATCTTATAAACAATAAAAGTAAAGAAATGAAAAAAAAGAAAACACAAAAAGAAAATAAAAATAAAAACTCAACAATTGCTTCACCCAAAGGAATGCGGGATTTGATGAATGAAGAGTATTATGCTTTTCAAGGATTCTTTGAAAAAGCGCAAGAAGTAGCAGTGTACTACGGCTTTAAACCGCTTGAAACCCCAATGCTTGAACAAGAAGAAATTTTTACTACCGGCATTGGCGAAGGTAC
This sequence comes from uncultured Candidatus Saccharibacteria bacterium, assembly GCA_964366625.1. GTDB lineage: Bacteria > Patescibacteriota > Minisyncoccia > Phycocordibacterales > UBA9973 > UBA9973. The sequence goes on along the minus strand of CAYIUH010000005.1, from coordinate 12,010 downwards.
AGATATCATTGATAAAGAAATGTACACTCTCAAAACCAAAGGCGGAGACCACCTGGCATTACGACCTGAACACACAGCGCCAATGATGCGGGCTTACATTGAACACGGTATGCAGACACTTCCCCAGCCAGTGTTGATATATCAATATGGACCATCCTTTAGACATGACAAACCCCAGCATGGACGCTATCGACAATTTTGGCAATTTGATTCAGATGCGCTAGGAAGTGAAAAAAGTATCATGGATGCATTAATAATAAAAACTTGTATTAGTATACTGCAAGAAGCGGGAGCAGAGAATCTTTCTATTGATATTAATTCGATTGGCGATAAGGAATGTCGTAATGGTTACATCAGAGAACTCACAAGTTATTATCGCAAGCATATCAGCCAGCTTCCCAGTATTGATCGAGAACGTCTAAAAATAAACCCCTTGCGCATTTTGGATTCAAAAGAAGAAAAGACAATTGAAATCAATGCTAGTGCGCCTGACTCCGTGTCTTTTCTTTGTCCTTCTTGCAAGAAACATTTCAAGGAGGTTTTAGAGTATTTGGAAGAAATGAATATTTCTTATAATTTAAATAAAGATTTAGTGCGTGGACTTTCTTATTACACTCGCACAGTTTTCGAAATTATCGAACAAGCAAGTGAAGAAGGCGGTGCGCCCATGGCTCTAGCTGGTGGTGGACGTTATGATTATCTGGCTCGACAAATAGGAAGCAAGAGGGATGTGCCTGGTGTGGGATTTTCGATTGGAGTAGACAGGATAGTTTCATCTCCGTGGTACAAAAAGCTCTCTCCACGAATTATAAAAAAACCAAAAATTTATTTTATCCAGCTTGGTTCTGAAGCAAAACTAAAAAGTTTAAACATCATTGAAATCTTGCGTAAAGCGCATATTCCTATCGCTCAATCACTCTCTAAAGACAGTTTGGGATCCCAGCTCGCCATTGCCGAAAAGCTAAACATCCCCTACACGCTTATTTTCGGAATGAAAGAAGCGTTGGATAATTCCGTTATTGTTCGAGATATGTCTAATAGATCCCAAGAAACTGTGAAGTTGAGCAAACTTTTAGAATATCTAAAAGAATTGAAGTAAAAATATAGAGAAAATTTTGCCAAATCAGATGAAAAAGATTCTGCAAAAAAACGAAGGGGTCTTACGTAAGAAAGCAAGAGAAATAAAAGTCTCTGAAATTAGAACGCTTAAAATAAAAAAAGTTCTAAAGGAAATGTCCACGGCGCTGGAGGGCCAAGGTGATGGAGTAGCAATAGCCGCACCTCAAATCGGATATTCGCTTAGAATTTTTATTGTTTCAGGTAGAATATTTGAAAAAGATTTTGTCACCAACAAGCAAGAGAGATTTACTGAAGAACAACCCGAAGAAAATATTAAGGAAATAAAAGAAAAACCAAAAAATCTTGTATTCATCAATCCAAAAATTTCCAAGCTTTCCCGTAAAAAAGAATGGATGCCTGAAGGTTGCCTTTCTGTTCGACCGCTTTATGGTAAAACTTTTAGATCCATCAAAGCAACCGTAACCGCCTATGATGAAGATGGTAAAAAATTCGAAAGAGGCGGATCGGGACTTTTAGCGCAAATTTTCCAACATGAAACGGATCATTTAGACGGCATTCTCTTTATTGATCACGCAAAAGATATAAAGGAAGAAAAAATACCAAATGAGAAAAATTAACTTTGTATTTTGGGGAACTCCAGAAGTAGCTTCGGAAACACTTGAAATTCTAAAACAAGATGGATTTTTACCTTCGCTTATCATAACTTCACCTGATGCTAAAAGCGGGCGAGGCATGTGCTTGCATGCCTCGCCCGTAGCTATTTTTGCAGAAAAAAATAACATTCCTTGTTTAAAACCAGAGAAATTCACGGAGCTCCTTTCTGTTTTTACGAGTGAGAAATCCGGCTTGGTCGTACGTAGAAAAGAAAAATTAAAAGAAGTTCTATATGACTTATTTATTGTTGTTGCTTATGGAAAAATAATTCCAGAAGAAATATTGAAAATACCAAAAATGGGCTCAATAAATATTCATTATTCCTTACTTCCAAAATATCGCGGAGCCTCTCCGGTAGAATCCGCTATTTTAAACGGAGAAACAGAAACAGGTGTTACGATCCAACAAATGGAATTCAAAATGGATACTGGCGCAATCATCACTCAAGAAAAAATCTCAATAGATGCAGACGAGAAAGCCCCCGATTTACGCAAAAGATTAATAAAAATAGGCGGAAAGCTTCTGGTAAAAATTTTACCAGATTTTGTTGAAAAAAAAATCAAACCAACCCCCCAAGACGGAAGCCTTGCTTCCGTCTGTAAAAAAATAAAAAAAGAAGACGGCTTAATCAACTTGGGAGCCGAGCTCCCAAGTGAAATCTACAGAAAATATTGCGCCTACTGGGGTTGGCCCAGTATTTATTTTCTAAAAAATGGCAAAAGAATAAAAATTACCGATGCAAAATTAGAAAACGGACAATTTATAATAAAAAAGGTCATCCCCGAAGGAAAAAAAGAGATGGATTGGAAAAATCATACTGCTTGACTTTCCTGATTCGTAGAGTTACGGCAAATAATTTTTCTCCCAAAAGTCTACTCCTGAAGCTTCTTTTTTTATATATCCATATTTTTCTAAAATTGGGAGAAATAATTCATCCCATTTTTGAGAACTCAAACCTGAACCAGGTCTTTTATTAACTTCATGTTTCACAGAGATATTCCATTTATTTGCAAAATTTTCTACAAATCTTCTGGATATTTCCCAAAGAGTTAGCCCAAGCCCCCTTGATTCACGATCCAAGTTCTCAACAAAAACATATGCCTTGACTCCTCCAATTTTTTCTTTTTTCATTCGTATTTCAGCTTCAGCTACCATACCCCTTACATCTAAAATGCAAATGCTAATCTCGCATACAAAATCACGTTCTAAAGCACTGACACTAAGCACTTTTAAATCAAAGGGGGTGTTGTTATATGTAACTTTTAGATTCTCAGTTTTTTTAATTATTGCCGATCCAGTGGCTGGGGGTTCTGGTACTTCGATATCCACTCCTGCCAATTCAGGCAATTTATCAATTGGCGGCGCTGATTCTGATGGTCCCATAAATCTAGTATTTCGAAGTGAAAGGATTTCTTTTAGAAAGACCCTTGAACATTTTCTTTATACTGATAGCCCCACGTCTGAAGAGCGTCTGCTTGCGATCTTTGTTCTTGCTTATTTCTCGAAAAAGATTTTCCTTTACCATATCTATCGCACGATAAAGATCCTCTTCGTCAATACTGGAATAGAATTTCTCTCCTTTTATATTGATCAAGCAATCTGCATGGAAAACATCTCCCCCTTTGTGATGATTCGTATTCTTAGAAACTTCAAAAGAGGCCGTTATGTTAGCATCTTTTTCTTCAATTTTTGAAAGCAATCTGCTTAAATTAGTTTCTTTATCAAGCACGTGATTTTTGATCGCCTCGGTAAGTTCCATATTTTTAGCTTGTAGATTTATTTTCATATTGCTTATATTATACTCTTATTTTCTACATCAGTAAACTTTTTCTTAAACCATATCTGCGCCATCACAATAATAACAATAACCAACAAAAGAAAGCTTAGTCCGACGTATAAATTATTAAAAACATTAGCAAAGTAAGTAAATCCAAGCCCAGAAACAAATCCAAGTGGGATAATAACGCAAAGGGATAAAATAATGACCGGTGTCTCATAAACAATAAAACGTTTAAATCCGAAATCTGTCTTACTAATATACATGGTCAAGATAAAAGGAGTACCAATAATAAATTTAATAAATAAAAGTTCGATAAAGTGATTGTTTCGACTAACCCGTTTTACCGCATCTGTAACCAGAGAAATTGTTGTATCTGCGTAACGATGTGAAATCATTTTTCTCAACGCATCAGATCTGCCAAGTAAAAACCATAAAATATTGGGTGGAAATGTTGCCAGAAAACTAAGTATCACAACTGTAGGAATCGGTAGCACTCCTTGCGCAGCAAAAAATCCAAGTATAAATAAAGCGGGCTCTCCCCCAAACATCACTATGCCAAAAATAATAATATATTCGAGCGATCGATTATTTTCTATTAAAATACGAAACCACTCAATAAATTCAATCATACAAACATATTCTACTATAAATAACTATCGAAATATACCGCATGGCAAGTATATCCGCCTGGATTTTTTTCTAAATAATCTTGATGGTATTCCTCCGCTTTATAAAATTTCATTAGCGGTTCGAGGGTTGTGACAATAGGATCTTTCCATCTTTTAGAATCATCGACAATTTTTATAAAATTTTCCGCCTCTTTCTTTTCTTCTTCATTACCATAAAATATAGCAGAACGATAAGATGTTCCCCTGTCATTGCCCTGCTGATTTAATGTTGTGGGATTATGAATTTGAAAGAAAAAATCCAATAAATTTTTATACGATGTCTTCACATCATCATATTTTATTTCTACGGCTTCAGCATGACCTTCGTGATTGCGGTATGTTGGATTCTTCACATTTCCGCCGGTATATCCCACGATGGTATTTATTACACCCGGCTGTTTACGCATTAAATCTTCCATCCCCCAGAAACACCCTCCTGCCAATACTGCTTTTTTAATCATAAAATATTTTCAATTTTTTCTAATAAATCGGGAAAGGTTAGATACCCCGCTTTTGTATTAAAATGTCCAGCGTTGGGAATAAATGTAAGTTCAACGCCTAGCTCCTTTGCTAATTGTTCTCCATTGCCATGTGATACATATGGATCATTATCTGACTGAAAAACAGCAAAGTATTCAGAATTATTTTTGATAGTTGTCCAATCAAATTCAAAACCACTAAAACTATCGTCTCGGTCATAATTAGTTATTGGTCTCACTCCTACTGGTGTACCAATCAAGAAAACTGCTCTAACTTGGTGCTTTAGTTTTTCCAGTAATCTCAAAACAAAAACACCACCTAAGCTATGACCAATAAAAATAGTATTTTCATCAACATACTGTTCATAATTCTTGAACACCCCCAACCATTCTGAAATCTTTGACGGCACTACTGGTGGAGATGGAAATTGCGGCACAAAAACCTTACAACCTTTTGCTTCAAGCTCTTCCTTAAGCCAAGGAAACCAGTTTTCTTCTGGGTATCCTTCTGTTCCGTGAAAAATAAAAAAGTTTAATTTCATATTACATCTGAAATTATATCATTTCCACAATTCTTACAAAAGACTCTTCGACTATCGGCTTATTCGTACGAATAGGTAAATAAAGGGTTAAAGAAAATTGATAATTCGTTTTGCCAATTTTGGTAAAGAGTTAGCTACAAAGTAAAACATCGAAAGATTTTTTTGTTCTTTACCGACAACTCCTGCCCCATACAAAACAGCAAGATGCTTGGAGGTGGATTTAAAAGACAAATCAAGATATTTACTTAACTCACCTACCGTACGAGGCTTCTTTGATTTAAGAAGTTTAAGAATAACAAGCCTTCTCCTGTTGGCTAAAGCTTTTAATATTTTTTCATTATCTTCCATGACTACATTATAGCATATATTTACCTATTCGTACGAATAAGTAAATTAACACTATTAATTATAATATTATTCCTGCTGGTATAAATTTCATCGAAATCGAATTCATGCAGTTGTGTTCAAAGATCTTTCTTAAATATCAAAATCCCTTGTCAAAGCTTTAAGCAAAATATCTAATTCAATAGTTGCAACTCCAACAACTCTATCCCCGCCTCCATAATACATGTAAAGCAATTTGCCTCGTTTAACCATACCGCAAGGAAAAACAACATTGTTTACAATCCCGACTTTTTCATAATCTTCTTGGGGTTCAAATATCGGATCTGCTGTTTTTGAAATTACTAATGTCGGATCATCTTTATCGAGGAGAACTGCGCCTACACGATAGGTGCCATTGCTCCCAGAAACTCCATGATACAAAAGCACCCAGCCATCCTTGGTTTTAATAGGCGGAGTAGCGATGCCGACCTTGGCGTTATCCCAAGAATTTATTTCTGGACCGAAAATCCGAATACATTTCTTGATCGCATCGTCCCCGGAATCCAGAGAATCAATAAAATCTCCACACACTTGTTCGCTTACCCGATGTAAAATAAAATATTTCCCATTTACTTTTTCCGGAAAAACACAAGTATCCTTATCGTCAAAACCGCTTGGAGTAATAAGTGTCGGTTTTTCCCATTTCCAATTTTGAGATAAGAAATTTTTCTCCGTGATCGAAGTGAGCGCCACCCGAGGCGGACCCACACTATCAAAAGCCGTGTAACACATGTAGATAGTCTTGCCTATTTTCGTCAGACGTGGATCTTCACATCCGGAATTTGCTCCTGAAATTTTTTTTATTTCAAAATCTTCTCGTGGAACATAAACAGGTTCAGGAAATCTCTCTTTAATATTTACTCCGTTACTGCTCTTCGCATAACCTATCGAAGAAGTGTTGTCGTTAGAAAGAGCCCGATAAAGAATGTGCGTGGTTTTGCCAATATTGATAGCAGCTGGATTAAATGTTGCCTTGGTTTCCCATTCATGTTCTTTTAATGGAATAATAATGGGGTTTTGTTTTGCTCGATGAAATCTCCATCTAGATTTGGTTTTGGGATTTATAGTTTTTAAAAGATCGGTCATACTCACATAAGCTTTACAAATAGTTGTATCTGAAGCGCCGTAATAAATAGTCAGTCTATCTTGCTTTACCACGGCTCCAGTGGGAAAAACAATGTTGCCAATGTGACCAGAGAGTTCGTATGCTTCGCTGGGAACAATAATCGGCCCATTAGTAAAGCCGATCACCTTCAGAGGATCCTTTAAATTAAGAAGAAGCGCTTCAATGCCAAAAACACGATTATGATTTCTAGGGTTGGGAAAATAATTTTGAATATAAGAATAAATCAAAAGCCAGCCATCTTTGGTTTTAATCGGCGTAGCTCCAACTTCGATATGATCATAGGGCGCTCGACGAGAATTGATTGAATATTTTTCTAAATCATTATGCCATTTTTCCCAGAAACTTGGATTCCAAAAATCCGCAACTTCATCCGCTAGGGCAATAGCTATTTTTGTTCCCGGTTGATCAGTATGCGCAGTTATAATAAGCGCCACCTTGCCACCAATTCGCTCTGGAAATAGAGTTGCGCCTTTTGCATTAAATGGGGTAATGAGGTGTCGATCATCCACCTGTTTTAAATCCTTGGATACAGCCACAGCAACTTTAATATTTTCAGCAGAGAAAGGATATCCACCAAGCGCCGTATAAAAAGTATAATATCGTCCTTCAAAAAATGTAATTCGTGGATCTTCGCAACCAAACTTTTCCCACTCTGCCTGTGGCACGATAAATTGCCTACGATTCTCAAAATGCGTGCCATCTTTACTCTCGCCGATACCAATAACCGAAATCTGTTCTGGGTTGCGCATTTTATCCGGCGAAGAAATAGCTCGATACACTCCATAGAATATTTTCCCTCTCTCTATTACACTCATGTTAAAAGTGGCAAAGGCTTCCCAATAATGATCTTTGTTGGGAGTGATTATTGGATTGTGATGAGATCTTCTAGCAATGAACATGTCCTAAATTCTGGTAGATAGTTTTTTTAATTTCATCGCTTTGTGTTTCTTTAAATCTTCGAGTAATTCTGCGATTTTAATCGTAGCAACTCCAACGACTTTGTCTGCGGCGCCATAGTAAACAAAAAGTGTCTCATCTTTAACCACCGCCCCACACGAATACACCACACCTCCTTTGTATCCCTCATTCTCATACCACGTTTCTGGTTCCAAAACAGGATATTTCGAATCGTACAACACTTTAGTTGGGTTTTTTGCATCTAAAATCATTGCAAATAATTTATATTTATTGGAATCGTTTTTTTCGATGGCATGATATAAAACAAGCCATCCATCTTTTGTTTTTATAGGAGCAGGTCCAGCGCCTCGAACAAATTTATTGGAAGAAGCCCAAAGCGCATCTCTGTTGTGAATACTATGGATAAATTTATTGCCATTCAATTCATCTAAGGAGTCAAAATAGTCGATCATAATATTCGGAGAAATGCTGTGCAGGATCGCAAATTTTCCTTTTATTTTTTCTGGAAACAAAACCCAATTTTTATGAATTTCATTTACTGGAGAAATTAAAACTGGATTTTTCCATTTCCATCTTTTTTTTTCAAAATCGTCAAGCTTGATTGAAGTTAAGGCGATCCGAAGCGACCCCCAACCATCAAAAGCCGTGTAAAGCATATATACCGTATTATCAAGAAGCGTTGTCCGAGGATCTTCGCACCCGCCGTTCCACCCACCGCCAGAGATGTAATTTATTGGAGAAGAAGAAAAGCTGTCTCTAGAAAAATTATTCAACCGTTCAAAAACAGCATGGGGTAAACGCTCATCAATATGATATCCATCGGCGCTTCCGGCATAACCAAGCACTGATGAATCAGTGTCCCCGATCGCCCGATAAATCAAACTGACTCTTCCATTGGCAAGAAAAGCTGTCGGGTTAAATGTGGCTTTGGATTCCCAAGCATAAAGTCGTGGTCCGATGATTGGATTGTGGAGGGATTTTTTTAATTTAACTAAAACTTTTTTGGTTACTTTCTTTACAGTCTTCTTTTTTGTAGAAATTTTTTTTACAATCTTTTTGGATATTTTTTTTACTTTTTCACGCTCTGCCATATTTATCTTCATAACGAATAATGTCTTCTTCGTCAAAATCTCCCGTAGCCACTTCAACCAAGACCATACCAGAAGGTCCGGCTTTAAAGCGATGCTTGGCGCCAACCGGAGCGCTGTATTCGGCGCCCGGGATAACCTGTTGTTCTTCGTTTTCTACCAAAATTTTACCATCTCCGCTTACAACATGCCAATACTCGGCGCGCTTCTTGTGACTCTGCCAGCTGGTTTCTTCCCCCGGTTTCATTCTATGAATTTTTACTGTTGAGAGACTGTTGTGGGTAAGCTGTCGAAAATTCCCCCATGGACGTTCGACTGTAAATGGTTTAAATTCCTCCATCACATAATTATATCCTATGATAATATTTTCTGCATTAAAATATCTGCGGGTAAGGACTTGCCAAGGAGCGGAATAAAGAACTTCCCTTTAACCCTTGTTTTATCAGCTGATATTGACACCCCGCTTGCGTTAAGCAATTCTTGGTCATTGTAATTATCCCCTATTACCATTACATTTTCCTTTTTTAATTTAAAAATTCTTATAACACTACGGAGACCGAGGGCTTTTGTCTGATCTTTCTTAATACCAATATCATACGCCTCTCCGTTCCAGATAGTATAGAGACCTCTTTCTTTTTTTACTATTTCTTCGATTTTCTTGATTCTCTTTTTACAATGCAAAGTAATAATAAATTCTTTCGGCTCGAATCCTTTCACTTCTTTATTTTTATCTGCTATTTTTTTTAGTTTTGGCAATACGCCTCTTAAAGATTTAAAGCTGTTGATATGTTGATATATCTTGCCCTGATACCATGTGGCGCTACCGTTCTCGTAAGTCAAACTAACAAAGGGCAAAACATCTCTGAACATCTCCTGCATCATATAAAGCCCTCGTCCAGAACTGATGTTGATCAGAAGTCCTTTTTTATTCAGCTTTTTTATTTGTTCTATTTGTTTCTTCGCTATCACTTTAGTTTCGAGTGTGGTCGTGTTGCCTACTTGTTTTATCTTTGTCCCACGCAACACCAATACGCCATCAACGTCAAAAACTATCATCTTTATTTTATTCAAATCCTCTCTTCGCATCTGATTTAATGGTTTCATTATTTTACTTTTTTGTTTACATATTTTTTTAATAATTCTGACGAACTGCGAATTTTCCCGCCCTTGCCAACATTATAAACTATTTTTATTCCAAGCTTTTTACACATATTTATATCGTGGTGTAAAGAAGAAAGCGGATTCTCTGCGTCTTTATTATTTCTATCGCCTCCGTTTGCAAATATGTGCGGACGAATTTTAAACAATTCTGAACAGACACTCATTGCTTTTGCGCTTTTTGAATTTTTATGATGTCCAGAAATTACAACTTTATCCACATCACGAAAAGAAGCAATGACCTCCGCCCGATCCTTTGCGCTCATGAAACCATGCCTCTTTTTTGTTCTGATCCAATGATCGTTATTTATCACCACAACCAGAATATCTCCGAGTTTCTTCGCATCTTTAAAAAGTCGCACATGCCCGGGGTGAATCGGATCAAATCCCCCACTAACCATTACCACTTTTTTCTTCGAATTTTTTTGTGGGGATTTTGGGAACATAATCGGCTTTATCTATAAGGAAACTATCCTCGCTTTTTCGCTGATTTTTTAAGGAGCATAGCTCGCTTGATCGCCAGACGCTTCTTGGTTTTGTGAGAATGTCTTGATTTCTTCTTTGGACTCAATGTTGTGCTTCTTTTCGCCATAAATTTACACTTTTTTAAAATTTATAAGACTAAATCATTCTAACACATTTTATAAAATTATGAAAAGCCACCCTTATTTTAAATAAATATCAATGTTTTTCTTGTGCTGTTCGTAGGTCTTACTGCAATGAATTTTTCTTTTACTGTCGTGAAGATAGAAAAGGCAATCGGTTTTCGAGGGATTGTAAGCAGCTGAAATTGCCGCTAATCCAGGATTGGCTATGGCCCCAGGTGGAAGCCCGAGGTAAAGGTATGTATTGTAAGAAGATTTTATTTTTTTATCCACCGGAGTAACCTGCCCCCACCACCCATTTTCTTCGTTTCCTTTTGCATACTGTAAGGTTGCATCTACCTGGAGCTTCATTCCGTTAAAAATCCTATTCCAAATGATTCCGGAAATTAAATTCATGTCGACCTTGCCGGCTGCCTCCCGCTGAATAATAGAAGCGATTTTAAGAGCAGTATCTTCGTTGATAATATGCTGTGATTTTGGTTTTTTTATTTTACTAACTTGTTTAGAATATTCATTAACCATGGTAGCGCCGACCACCGATGGTTCTGCATCTTTATAAATAAGATACGTTTTAGGAAAATAGTGCCCTTCGACGTTGGTATAGTTTATAAAACTCTTTTTCTCTTCTTTTGTCCAGTTGAGCTTACCACCCACCACCTCTGCCACTTGTTCTTTCCTTAAACCTTCTTCTACTTGCACGATTCGCATATATGGGTTAGCCAAGTTCAGATAGAAAGAAATCCTGGTAAGCAGAGAGGGGTCAAACTGATAATAAAAGACGACAAACACAATAATTAAAACAAAAAAAGAACTAATGGCTAAAATGTATTTTTTCATAATTTATTCATTTTTCAACCATTCAATCATTGCTTCGAAGGTGGTTTTCCCTGCTTCGCCGTCAGCCAGTAAATTTTGTTCTTTCTGGAACTCAATTACTGCCTTTTGTGTGCTTGCGCCATAGTCATTATCTATTCTGTTTGAAGTTTGGTTATAAATATTTAAAAACTTTTGTATAGTCCCCACCCTAGTCCCTCGAGATTTGAGCTTGATCGTGATATTGTCTTCAACTAATTTTTCTAATTCATTTATTAGATCTTGGTATTTTGATGCAGCCGCTGGCGCAGATTCTTCTTTCTTAACTTCTGGATTCACTACCGGCTCTTCTCCGGGCTCATCTACTACCTCTGGCTGAAAAACGCTAAGCTCATCCTTGAGCTTTTCTACTTCTTTTTTTAATTCTTCATTTTCACTTTCGAGCTTTTCTATCTTCTCTCTTTCCACATGCTCATCTCCAGACTGTATCGTCGAAACTGCCCAAAAACCCAAGAAACCAATGAGAATAAATATACCTAAAAAAAATATCGTAGACTTTAATTTTTCCATCATTATTTTGCTTATTTTATAAATCTAAAACTTCACCCCGGTCTTGTACGTATCATTATAACAGAAAAAGAAAATTTTCGGTAAATCTGAAGTGCGCGTGGTGTTTGTTTGAAAAAGTCAGAACTCATTTTGCGGAGAACCCCCC
>CAYIUH010000004.1:0-18440 GCA_964366625.1 uncultured Candidatus Saccharibacteria bacterium | reverse complement strand
TCAACAAAAGAAATAAATTTAGTGGTGGTGGTGCTACTAAAATACACTCCATAAGACGGCTTCCATGTTGGACCGGTCGCCGCTTGAGGCAACTTTCCAGACAGAGATAATTTTTGCACTTCAACTATCTCTAGGGCAATATCGCTAGCTAAATTTTTAATTTCAATTTTAGCTTGAAATGTTCCATAATTAAAAATAACAACAGTAGCCATCGCCGACATGATAGACAACACTACGATAAGCTCCACATAAGTCATGCCTCTAATATTTTTTATTTTTTCGTAAGTTTTTATCATAGTTTTAAAAAATCAACTTAATCTAAAAACCAACAGCAAAAAAATTCAATTCAAAAATAAAAACCATAAATGCTCCAAAAACCAAATATATTGCGAAAGGAATTTCACTTTTCATTCCATACCCCTTGCTGAAAATAATTAAACTTAATCCTATTACTGCCCCAGTCCAGAAAGAAAGCACAATGCCAGAAAGCGCTTGCCCTAAGCCCAAAAACCAACCAAGACCAACCACAAGCTTGGCATCCCCAAGTCCTATCCATGCGCCTTTTGATATGATCCACAATAGGACAAAGGGAGATGCCACCAATATTCCTGAGAAAAAATCCAAAAGAGTTGGGAGATGGAAAAAGAATTCATAACCGCCAATCTGCCCTGCCTTGGTCTCGAAGAAAAATAAACCCAAAAATGCCAAAATTCCAAAAATAAAAGAAAGAGAATCAGGAATTATTTTATGTCTAAAGTCATAGATTGCAATGACTACAAGAAGGGAGAAAAGAGTGGCATAATAAAAATAAGAAAGAATAAATGACAAGGCGGATAAAAAAAATAAATTTTGTAATTTACAAAATAAAACCAAAAAAACCAAGCCAGTGATCACTTCAACTAAGGGATAAATATATGATATCCTGGTTCGACAAGTCCGACACCTTCCCCTCAAAGCCAGAAAACTAAACAAAGGCACAAGGTCGTACCAGGCGAGATTGTATTGACAAGACATACAGGCGCTTCTGCCGCCAAAAGATCTGGCAGTATTTATTCGACAAATTACAACATTCAGGAAGCTCCCGATGATCAAACCAAATACAAAAAAAATTGCAAAAAAGAAAAGTGTCATTGTTCTTGAAAACTAAATGCAAGTATAGTCATTAGCGGCAGAAAGCGAAGAGCCGGATTCTTGTTTGGATTTTCCGGTACTATCCACACACCACATGCCGGTAACAGACTTAAGCGGAACTTCGGCCACCCAAGCGCTTGCGCTGTTATTGCATGTTGCTGTTGTTAAAGTACCCACGGCATTGGTGGCATAACTACTTAGACTAGAAGCTTTGGCGGCCGCAAGGATAAACCCGCCCACCCCCTGGGCTCCATCAACCGTACCGTTGGTACAAGCATTTGTGTAACTATTAACATTTGCTGTTCTGGTGTTAAAAAGAACTTCCCCCTGTCCGATAGCATTTCTTAGATTTGATTTTACACCCCCGTCTGAGCCCTTGTTTCTTCCGCTATTTAGCGCTGCCAAAATAACTGCGACAAGAATCCCGATTATCGCCACAACGACCAAAAGTTCAATCAAAGTAAAACCTTTTTTTTCTTGTACTGTTTTCATTGTTTCAATTAAGTTAAGTGATAATGAAACACACTAACCCTATCGTGAATTACGAAACACCAACTTTTCTTCGGTACGGATTTTTTGAAGCTTAAAAAATCCTGAAATTCTCGGCTCGCCAGCCTCGAAACCCCTTCGAAAATTTGTGTTTCGTAATTCACGATAACCCTATTCTATTATAACAAACCAAAAAAGCAAAAACCACCCGGGAATAACCCAAGGGTGGTTTTTGAACAAAAACGGAAAGCTAGTTACAAGTCATATCTGCGTTATCAGTCAAGGCCGCAGTAGCCGCGCCACTTTGCGCAGTATAGTCTGTTGAGCCCGTTGCTTGGGTTCCCTTAGCGGCACCGGTACTATCAATACACCAGTACTTCCCGGAAGTCTTTAGAGTAGCCGCAACAGCATAAGCTGTTCCACCTGCATTCTGGTTACAGAAAAGAGCCACAGTGCTATTTTGTGTTTTGACGTGAGCAAGGGCCGCAGAAATACTGCTGTTGGCAAAGATAGTATTCGCAGTAAATGTCGCCCCGCAGTCTCCTCCTGCATAAGCAGTAGTGCCATCGGTGTTATATTTATTGCCATTGGTATCATAGGCAACTTCAGCAGAAGCTCTAACACCTGACATATCCGCCTTAATTGCGGCATCGGATCCCTTGGATCGAGCAGAGTTAAGACTAGCCAAAACAACCGAGGCGAGAATCCCGATTATCGCCACAACGACCAAAAGTTCTATCAAAGTAAAACCTTTTTTAAAGTTCATTTTCATAATTAATTATTTAAACCATTTATAATATTTATAATATTTCGACTCCTGCCCGAATGACTAGACGGGTAGGTATTTTTCTCATATAGATTATAACATAATAATATCTTCATTAACGCAATAAAGTTATCCACACCTCCTTCTAACTAATGCTCCCCGCTAAGTTGTATATCGGCATTAAGATGGAAACAAGTAATACTCCAACAGCCAAACCCAAGACAACGATCATCACCGGTTCAATCAATCCAACCAAGGTATCGACCGCATCATCCACTTCTCTTCTGTAAAAATTGGTTAAAGTTTTCAAAATATTTCCCAGCGATCCTGATTCTTCTCCCACCTGAACCATTTGTATCAAAATACCCGGTATTACTTCTTTATGTTTTTGTAATGCCCCAGAAAAAGACAGTCCGGATTTTACCCCATCCGCTACTTCTCTTAAAACATTTCTATATACAAGACTCCCGACAACATTCGCAGTGATGTCTATGGCTCGAACTATCGGAACACCCGAGGTAAGCATTGTATCCATGTTGTCCGTTACTCTAGAGAGATAGAGTTTCCTATAAAGATTGCCAATAAGTGGCATTGATATGTGCATATTGTCTAGATATACTTTCCCTTTTTCCGTAGAAGACATGCGCCAAAGCCAAATACCAAGAAGCGCTAAAAAAATCAGGACAATGAAACCATAATTTACAAAAAAGTTTGATATGGCTATTACTATTTGAGTATAGAAGGGCACATCCTGACCTGAATCCAAAATTATGGCAGAAAGTTTGGGAATCACCAGCACGAACATTAGTCCCATAACAACAAAAAAAGTAATAATAACAAAAACAGGATAGATGAGAGCATTTCGAGCCTTGGAAGTTAAAGTGTATTGACGATCCAGGTATTCCGCCAAATATAAAAAGGTTTGATTTAATTTGCCAGTTTCTTCACCTACCCTTACCATGTTGATATAAAAATCCGAAAACACATCCGGATGACGAGCAAGCGCCCCAGAAATAGAGCTCCCCCCCTGAAGATCGTCGGTAATCTCGACAAGTTTGCGACTTAGAAGTTTATTTTCTGTATTGGTAGCAAGCATAGTGAAGGATTTGAGCGCCGAAACCTGCGCTTCAAACAAAGTTGCAATCTGACGGGACAGAATCACCACATCTTTATTCGATACTCGTTCAAAAAAGGAGCGTGAGAAAAATGATTTACTTTGCGCTTCGTCTTTGACAGAGACAACAACAAACCCCCTTCTTTGGAGTCCGCTTATCGCCATATCACGATTGGGTGCGTCGATTTCTCCCTCTTTATTTGCCCCACCTTCATCGATTGCTTTGTATTTGAATAGCATAGCTGATTTTAAAATACTTTATTACTTTATGAACTTGATAACTTTCTACTCCCTACTTTCTAAATCATACGTTTTAATCCTTTAGGATTTAGAGAATACTGATAGGCGTTTTCTATTGAAATTTCTCCAGAACGCACAAGCTCTGTGAGAGAATGATTTAAATCGATCATGCCGGATTCTGATCCTGTTTCTATCACCACATCAATCTCGTGAGTGCGTTTTTCACGAATCAAATTCGATACGGCATTGTTGTTAAGCAAGAGTTCATATGCGGGGATAAGTCCACCGGCAATTCTAGGTATTAATCTTTGAGAAAAGATGCCAAGAAGTGAAGAAGAAAGCTGAATTCGAATTTGATCTTGTTGATTGCCCGGGAAGGAATCGATGATTCTGTCTATGGTCTGTGAAGCATTGTTGGTATGCAATGTCGAGAGTACCAAATGGCCTGTTTCAGCCGCTGTTACCGCAGTGGCAATGGTTTCCGGGTTGCGCATTTCTCCGATCATTATCACATTTACATCTTCTCGAAAAACCGACTTTAATCCAATATGAAAATCTTTGGTATCTATGCCAACTTCCCGCTGACTGATAATGGATTTATTGGGTGTATATATGTGCTCGATTGGATCTTCAATGGTTATTATATTGCAAGCTTTCTCGTTATTAATTAAATTAATCATTGCTGAAAGCGTAGTTGACTTTCCTTGTCCAACGGGACCAACCACCAGGAAAAATCCTTGTTTTTTGCGAGCTAGGTCGGCTAAAATCAGAGGCAAATGCAATTCTTGAAGAGTCTTTACCTTTGGCACCAATCGAAAAGCCATGCTGATTAAACCTTTTTGAAAAAATGCATTTCCACGAAGTCTGGCTTTTCCCAGAAAATCATAAGAAAAGTCCGCTTCTTTTTCTTCCATGAAAGAATTGATCTTGGCTTTATCTAAGACTTCTCCTAGAATACCGAGCATGTCTTCTTGAGTAAAAGCCACATGCTTAACAAGAAAAGTAAGTTCCCCCGCAACCCTAATAGCCGGCACCCGTCCAGCTCCCAGATGTAAATCCGAACCATTTTCATTTATTACCGTTGAAACAAGTTCTTCCAATTTTTTTTTGTAATCCATCCCAGTACTAAAATTTTATCTTTTAATATTTATTATTATATCACGTAATCAGAAATTTGATGCGGGGGAAGTTATTTTCTATTTTGGAATTGTAATTTTCTTGGACAAAATATCCGTCACTTGAGTAATCACTTCTAACGGAGTAAAGTTTGCTTTAACGATAAATCCTGATACTCCTAAACTGTTACCCCGCTCGACATCTGCTTGCTCGCTTTTATTAGACAAAATTATTTTCACAGAATCCGGAGAGAGGTTGTCTTTATTTATTTTTTCCAACATTTCAAAACCATCCATTTCTGGCATTATTATGTCAACTAAGAAAATATCTGGCTTGAGTCCACCTTTAATCTTCTCGATTGCTTCTAGGCCATTGATAGCGGTATGAACCTCAAAATTATTCTGACTGAACTTGAGAGCATACATGTCTAAAAGAAAATTGTCGTCATCAACTATAAAAATTTTTCTCTTTTCTCCTTCCATAATAAATAATTATACTATAAAACAACCCGTGATTAGTCTGCCTGTGGATAACTAAAAAATGATCTATCGCCCTTTATTCGTTCTCATTACTAAAATTATATACTTCTGTAAGAGGAATCACCCCCTGCACAGATTTAAGCATGGCATCTTCTTTCATCATCAACATTCCGTTTTTTCGAGCAACTTTATAAATTTCTCCGTTAGTTGGACTTTTTAATATCACATTCTGCATTTCTCTATCTACTTTGAACATTTCAAAAACAGCGATACGCCCCCTTGTTCCAGAAGGACACTCGCTTGATGGAACTGTTTCATACATCTTTCCATTAACGCCGATTTTTGGTTTAAATTTATCCGGTAAATCTTTCATTTGTTCTTCGATTTGTATTTTTATACTCTCATCCATCTCTACAAGTTTGCGTGAAGATGGACAAGTCAGACGGGCTAAACGTTGCGCAACAGATAAAATAAGGGTTGGCGCTATCAGATACGGATCAACTCCCATGTCCACCAGGCGAGGCACTGCGCCAATGGCATTGTTGGTGTGAAGAGTGGAAAGAACAAGATGTCCGGTCAAAGCGGCCTGAATGGCCAACTGGGCTGTTTCTTTATCCCGAATTTCTCCCACCATTATTATGTCTGGATCTTGACGTAAAACAGAACGAAGTCCGGAAGCAAACGTGTACCCTATCTCCGGCATCATCTGCGACTGATTTACATCGGGCATGTGGTATTCTACAGGATCTTCTAGAGATATGATGTTGCTTTTTTCTTTATCAAGTTCGTTCATCATTGAATATAAGGTGGTGGATTTTCCAGATCCTGTTGGTCCAGTAATCAGAATAAGACCATAGGGTTTCATTATCGCCTCCCGAATCATTTTGAGATTTGTCTCTGAAAGACCGAGTTGATCGAGGGGTTTTACTCCCTTTTCAGAATCAAGTATTCGCATCACTACTTTCTCTCCATAATACGCAGGCAGTGTTGAAACACGAAAATCAATTTTACGGCCATCGACATTTGTGCTGAATGATCCATCTTGAGGTTTTCTTTTTTCATCCAAGCGAAGCTTGGATAAAATTTTTATCCGAGCCACTATCCCGCTGTAAATTTTGGGAGGTAAAATGATTGTGGTATGAAGGTTGCCATCAACTCGAAAACGCACTTTGACTTTTTCTCCCGTGTGTTCAATGTGTATGTCAGAAGCATTCCCTTCGATGGCATTGCGTAAAATAACAGCAACGATTTTTATCACCGGCGCATCTTCCACTATTTTTGTTTCTTCGGTCGGTTTTACACTTTTTATTTCTTTACTCAAGCTATCTTCGCTAACACCTTTAGCTTCAGATGACTCTTCTTCGCCAAGTTCCTCCAGCGCTTCATCGACTTGACTCGACAAACCTTTATAAGTTTCCATAATGCTTCCGTAATCACTCATGGAAATAAGAAAAATCTTAAAAGGTATCCCCTCTTTGGCAGAAATAAATTGCAGGGCATCCATCGCTTGCATATTTTCTGGATTAGTAACACCGACTTCCAGCACTCCATCCTTAAGCTCAATCGGAGCAAAATGATAATGTGTCGCTGAATCTTCTGAAATATATTTCAGAAGATCAAAGGGGTGTTTTAGCTGATCGATCTTTTTAATCGGAATTTGAAAATACTTCCCTTTTATCTCAAGAATTTTATTTTCTTCTATCCCTGACTCAATCAAGGCCTGGTCAATATCTCCATTGTACTTCTCTTGCGCTCGAGTCTTTATATCACCAATTTGGCTTTTTTGAATTACACCTTCTTTTACTAGCTCTTCTAAAAAACTCATAGTCAGATTAAGGATTTAAGGGTGGAGTTGTGGGAGTTGTGGGAGTTGTGGATAGTGGTGGGGTGGTGGATGGTGGTGAAACCACAATATCAACGCCAATCGGAGCAAATGGATTTGGCCTACCTTCGTTCCCATCAGGAACGAGAACAATGCTGGAATCACGCAAAGAATTAAATGCATTGGTGGAAAAGATAGCGTCGTTTAACTTAATTCCTTTGACACTTAAAAGAAGAGTTAGGAATTCCTGCGCAATCACGGAGGTGTCGCCTGAGGTCGTCGTCGTTGTTTCGCTTACAGCTGGAACAGAAGAGATCAGAACAACGTCTTCATCGGAAGATGATTTTATGAAAAAAATATAAATTAGAACAAGGATAGCTCCAATTGTTGCGAATATTATAATGTTTCTTATTTTGGGCATTTTTGTATTTTTAATTTTTTAACCAATAAGTCTGAATTTTAAAATTATACTTATAAGTTTCATCTGGGGATAGCTTGCCAGCAGGGGGCGCAACTCTGGTATCACTGGATAAAAACTGGACAGACGAGATATCTACAATTCGAAGGTTGCTCTGCAGATCCCTTGTAAAGTTTAAAAAGTTATTATAAGTACCCGTAGTGGAAAATTCTAAATTCCAGACTCCATAATCCTTTTGAGGGGATGAATCTATCACCCCTCCTTGAATTTCTCCCGCCCCAGAAGGTGTCGTGGCGTCGACTGCTCCGATCTTTTTTGTTGGAGAATCATATTTTACATCTCTTAATGTCATCCCATAAGGAGAAGCTATCTGTTCCATTTCTAAAATCAAACGTATGTTGTCAATATTTTCAGGCAAAAGTTTTTGTAATTTAATTAAATTATCTGGATTAATTGAATTGTATTTTGCAGTCAATTTATCTCTTTCGTTTTCGAGCATTTTAGAATTATTAAGCGCTTCATCGTAAGAAGCCACCTGCGCTCGCAGATCCGCAATACTATTAAAAATAGGACTTGTAAAAATCAGAAAAACTGCGATGGAAATTCCTATTAAGATAATTGGCGTAATAAATCTTGTCATAAAATAAATTACCGATCAATCTTCTGTCTCCAATGTGGTCTTATAATCAACTAAAAGCGGATCGACCATAAATTCTAAATCGAAAAGAACATTCCCTTTGTCATCAAGCGCCAGATTAAAAAAAATCGGATCAATAAAATTCTTATTTTTTGCGAAGAGGTCGGATTGCAGCGCCACTGAACGATAGCCCGTGGCCTGTCCGCTCATTTTTATAGTAACAATCTTGTTTTGATCATCTTTAAACTCATAACTGAATTTAGTGTAACGAATGGTTTTCATGGTTATTGCCTGAAGCGCTCCAAAAATTGGCGAAATAGCAATGTGTTTGGATAAAATTTCGGTCGATGCGTCCAGTCTTTTGTTCAAAACTCGAAGTTCTGTGATTTTAGAAGGTTCAAAACGATTCTTGGCCAGGGTAAGATCGTTTTCCATTTTAACCAGACTTCTGGTTACGATATTTTTATAAAAATAAAGACCAATGGAAGAGAGAAGAACAGAAAATAAGATGAAAATGGAAGCAATGGAAAAAACACCGAAAGATCTGGGAGTCGCCACACGCTCATCGATCATCGGTTTCTTGGGTATAAATGACGTTTGAAAATTTGCCTCCATTGGATACCTTAATTATATTACAAAAACAACTGAAAACGAAGCATATTGTGTATAACTTTGTTTTGGTCGCAATTATCTTATCTTAATTATTGGTATACCTAAATCTTTACAAATTTTCCTCCCCGTAAATGTATTAATCTCAGTATGTCTTGGAATAGTAGAAGTCCTACTATTTATGGGATTTAACCAAACAGTGTGTAAATTACCCTCTCTCATAAAAACACATCCGTATTTACGAAGATATTTTATAAGATCAACTTGCTTCATTGAAAATTAAACAAATACGGCCAAATTTTCTCGTGTAATGAGAGATCGGCCTTCAGACTTCCTTGAGAGAAGACGATTTGTTTCAAGTATCATCAAAAGTGCTTCTTTGAGATTTTCCTTAGTTTCGGACAGTGTTTTACCTTGAGTATTTACACCTGAAATTTCCTCAATCCAACCAGAATACCAACGTCCTGACTTTTTATATACTGCTGTAAATTTTCGGGATTGCTTCATGGATACAATATACCACGAACCCTCAATTTTTGCACAATTTACTGCAATTTCCTTAAAGCCAGCCCTAGGGCAACGGCAAACTCCGGCCCGATGTTTGCTAGAACTTTTTCCAAAAATTCTGGAGTCTTAACTTTTGCAAACGGATTGCCGACCTCTATCTCCGCCTTAAAATTATTGGCCGCTACTTCGGTAATCCCCTTCATTAGAGATCCCCCGCCGGTGAATATAATTTTACTAATTGTTCTTTCGTATTTTTTCTCATACCCCAATAACACATTGTTGGTCTCAGAAAAGATATAGTCAATATGGATTCTGACAATATCGAGCAAACTTTTCTCCGACCCGCTAGCCAGAAGACCAAATTTTTTCTTCATTTTTTCTGCTTCAGAAAAAGGAATGCCAAGAGAAGTAGAAATAGCCGAAGTTATGTCCGCCCCGCCCCTTTCGATAGTGTGATAACTCTTCACCATCCCGAATTCAACGATGGAGAGCTTGGTGCGAGCGGCGCCAAAGTCTATCAACAACACCGGAGACAGTTCATGTTCAAAATTTGCTCGAATTGAAGAAAATATTTCAATCTCAAAAAAAGAAGCGATCAGGGAGGCCTCTGAAACGATAGAACGAAATTTTGAAATTGCGTCATTCTGGGTTGCGACGACTAGAACATTGGTTTTCTCTATCGATGTTTTCTTTATACTAAAGTCATCTGCTTCTTTATTCATTTCTTCAAAAGAAGGTTCTTTCTGGGGTAAAATAAAATAATCCAACGAAACTTCCGTAATGGCAATGGGAATATATTTGCGGGCCTCGGTGGAAACAATGGTCGCCATCTCGCTCTCCCCCACCCCTCTCGGAAGCGAAAGAGTGAAAATTAAACTTGACTGAATCGGAATAGAAAAAGCTCCTTCTTTGTTGCTAACTCCAGATTGTTTGTAGACTTCTTTAATTGCTTCTGCTATCTGAGTAATCGAAAGATTGGTAACGCTTCCAGCGTCAAGGGTAGCATAGGGACCTAGGGCAATTGTTCCATAAGTTTCAAGTATCGCCTTTCCCGCCTTTTTTCTTATCTCTACAACCTTTATGGCTGAAGATCCTATATCAATACCAACAGCGCTACCTTCCCTACTAGCCCCAAGATTGCTAATACTGGACAAAAGACTTTTCAATGGATTATTCATTCGTGATAATATTGTAACATATCATGCTGTTTTTAAAAACCATATTAAATATAATCTTCCCGACACGATGCGTCTCTTGTAATATACCAGGCGTTGATCTATGTGAAGCTTGTATCTTGGAATGCCCAAGCGCCGAACGTGAAAGCGCTAAATGGATTTTCCCTCTTTTTGATTATCGTTATCCTTTAATCAAGAAAACATTGTGGCTTCTAAAATATAAGGGCAAAAAAGGGTTAGCCAATATTTTCGCAGAAATTTTATATGAAAAAATCCTAGAAGAACTTGCAGATTTATATCTTTTAGATAATTTTCGTGATCCACTTTTAATACCCATACCTCTTTCATCTAAAAGGTATAGAGAGCGTGGATACAATCAAGCAGAGTTGATCTGTAAAGAATTGGAAAATATCAACAAACTGCGCCATGGCGCAGAAATAAATTTAAAATTGGAAAAAAATATTTTAATAAAACCCAAAGAAACAGTCCACCAAGCGCATATTAAAAATCGTAGAGAGCGTCTACAAAACATTGTTGGTTCTTTTTCAATAAAAAATCCCGAGGAGAACAAAATCAAAATAGAAAATAAAAACATTATTTTAATAGACGACATCACCACTACTGGAGCGACCCTCGCCGAAGCCAAAAAAATTCTAAAGCAATTCGGCGCTAGAAAAATAATCGCTTTCACTGTGGCACACTGAACTTATCATCAAGAAATATTGCCCTATTTGCTTAAATATTTTTATTATTATATGCTTGCCATATGAGCACCGGTTTTCCACAATTCGAACATCAACCTATACTAGAATCGGACAAAAAAGAGCTGGGGATTGTGAATAGCGTTCCAGTTACAGAAGAAGAGCTAGCAAACGCAAGACCAAAGATTTTATCATCAATTCATGGGTTACTTTGCGGTTATGATAATTCTGGGCATTTAGCAGAAGACCTTACACAAGCAACGATGATGTCTGCTTGGCAGAACAGGGGGGGGTTCAAAGAGAAAAGTTCCCTTTCAACATGGCTTTATGCGATAGCTAGAAATGAAGTTCGGGATTTTTTTAGGAAATCAAGAACCAAATCTTTCCCAGACAGAGACACTGGAAATATGGTGAGTCTTGCTCAATTTCCAGATAAAGAAGTTCACATGCGTTCCCTCACATCTGAATCAGGTGACCATAATGAATTATCAGAAGAACAATACAAATTCGCAGTAAAATTTTCTGAAACAATTGAAAACCCAATTCATAGAAAAATCTTCTTACTGGGTTGCGAAGGATCGGGACCAGAAGAAATTTTTGAAAAATTAAATATGAAGGAACCAAAGCTAAACATAAAAGTACAGTCCGTGAAAGTGATACTTTATCGGATGCGAGAAAAATTGGTTGAATATGCTAAAAAAGGTGGAATGATTTCGGACCCAAGAATACTAGAGCAAACTAAGAAGAACATTAGAGAAACAAGAAAATAATTTTTAATTATCGCCGAATTAGAATCTCAAAAGCTACAAACCAGAATTCCAAATATCCCAGATGGCGCCGGCGATATTTTGCGGTTTGCCTGAGAGCGCATAATAGTGCAAATCAATAAAAGGCAAAGTGTTGCATTCAATAATTCCCCAGCGTTGTGAATCAGCCGGCTTGGTGGGATCTTCTATAATAACATCAAACCCGATCACCGGCAGATCCACTATGTCCGCCGCCCGTTTTAAAACAGGAAGAAAACTCGGATGCAATTCATCGAGCATCTCTTTCGTTACCCCGCCAAAAAGTCGTCCAGTGCGATGAGTTAAAGAAAGACGAAGACTAAAGGGCAAGATATCTTCCATTTTAAAACCGGAACGCAAAATATGATTTTCTAATTCTTTATTAACTAAAACTTTTTCTACTCTATCCGGACGTTTGTCATCTTTTTCTAAAATAAGTTCTCGGACGGTTTTCACCCCATCCCCGATCACAACCGGCGCAGACCCGCGATAAAATCCCATTAATTTCCCATTCACGAAAGTCGCCCGACAAACATCTCCCTTCAGATGCTCTTCCGCCACCAAGTAGGCGCAAATTTTCTTGGCAATATTTATCCCGTCCCGAAATTGCTCCAGTGTGTGAATGTTGGTCACCGTATGCCGACCTCGAGAGCCCATCCTGGGTTTAACTATTATTGGTTTTGCAAATTTAGAAAATATTTGTTCAATGTTCTGGGGAATAAAAATCGGGAATTGTAGATAATGCGGAATGGGAATATTGTTCTCGGCAAATTCTTTTTTTAACATAAATTTATCATCCCAATTCTTGTCCATATTAAGAAACCTAGAAGGAATGGGAAGACTATTAAAATAATTCACCTTGCCCTTCTCTATGATTCGATACTGATCGAGCGACCTGCCCCATATCATGAGTTGTTGTATCTTGATCCCTCGCCTCTTGGCTTCCTCCCAGATAACCCTCGAGCGGAAAGTCTTGGCTTGTTCAATGTCATCCGAGAGTGTGGCTAGATGAAAAAATAAAAAAATTTCAAAGAAAGTTGCCAAAAGCCAATCGACAAAATCTCTCATGAATAAAGGCGCATGCCTGGTAACTTTAACAATGTGATTGTCAAAGGTGGTGGCAATCAAACTAGAAAAATAAAAAAATCCGTGATGAATGGGCGCATCTCCACAATAAATACAAGAAATTTTCTCACGTTGTGGTTCGGAAAATTTTTTCATGAACGCAGAAAAGTTGATATTTTATAAGTTTCGCAATTCACGAACATAAACACAAAAAGACAGTCCACTTTTTCATGTCAGACTGTCTCTTGTAAAAAACCAAACATTCTTAGTGAGCTCCTGTCATAAAATAATGTGACTTGAGAAGTAATAATAACGACCCTTTGTATTATAGCATACAAATAATACAAGCAAGTAGGGTCGAGTGGAATTTCTACCTCAACTAAATTCTTTGTCGACATAAACTGCTTTTTTATTTGGTCCTTTTACTCATACAAAGTATCATAATACCTATGAATTAGTAGATTTCAGTTAAAACTTAGTAGGTTTGGGTTAAAGTTAGTAGATTTAACGAATACACTGCATTGCCTTAATTAGTTATTAGTTTTAATATAAATATATATGATAATTTCATTGGAAAAATTTGGAACGACACTAATATCTCGTCAAACAGGACGAGAGGCATTTGCCGCTTTAAAGCCATCTCTTGGTAGTGTGTCTGCTAATGAAAATGTAGAGGTTGATTTCAATGGTGTAATTACCTTTTCGCCTTCTTGGGGAGATGAATTTCTGACTCCTTTACTCCGAGAATATGGAGATAGATTAATATTAAAAAATACTCAAAATCTTTCTGTCAAAGCAACACTTGAGATACTAGAACAAATAACTAAAAGAAAGTTTATCGTAAAATAAAAATATGAGCGAAAAAGATGACACGCAGTTGGAAATAGAAGTATCAGCTGAAGATAAAACTATTAAGGCAGGCATCAAGGGGGATCAAAACGCTATAAATAAATTCTTTATCATTCAAAGGATGCTTGGTCACTTGTGAACGCAGATGCTCTGCTAAAGCTGAGAGGTAGATGGCTAAAGAAAAAATGTTTTCCTTCCATGAAAAACTCAATCCGAAAATTCTGCATGATGAAATTTTAAAAAGAAGAAAAATTTTGTTTAAAAATGCCAAATTTACCAGAAATGATATACTTTAGATTGTTGAATTTCAGTAACACTTAATTAGTATCTAACAAGTGAATGTTGAACTAAATTTTGTATCTGCATGATATGCATAAACTACTTATTTGTCATCTTTATGATCTGGTCTATCTCTTCTAAAATTTTACCTAACTCCATTCCGGGAGGTAAACGGGGGTTACCGGCATTCGTTAAAATATATCTAGTTCTACGGGGACTTGTTTGTTCTAAGGTTTTAAGTGCATTTTTAAAATAAATGTCAGCATTTGGGACTTTATAATAATACTCATAATCCAACGCTTTTTCGGGATATGATTTAAAAACTTCGGACAATATTTCTAAAGCTTGAGTCTTTTCATTACTTTCTGGCAACGTAAAAATGATATTGTTCGCTATTTGAACTATATGCTGTGTAGATTGTGGAGAATGTTGGAAAATATATTTAACCGCTTGCCATATTAGTTCTTTGGCTGAATTATTTTCCTTGAAATAGGGATAAAGCTGAAACACTCCAAGCGCGGCGGCCTCTGTTCCGTTATCACTAAATAATAGTTCGGCTATCTTTGAACAAAGTTTCTCCTGCTCAGGAGCGTTTTGAGTATGTTTTTCATATCTAAGTAGTATCTCTAAATTCGTAGTATCTATTTTTGTGCCTGAAAGAAGAGTACTTAATAACTTTGATCGACTATTTATAAAAAGCGTATCATCCTCTGCGCCATGATCTGGATTGTAATAATATCTATAAAGAATGTAGCCCAAAAATGGGTAATAAGTCCCCAGGAGTCTTGCTACTTCCTGGTTAGATTTGGCTTTCGTTAATTGCTGATCAGGCCATTTCTGATCTCCAGAATCATTTAGATGATATCTGTAATCAAATATCAAGAAAAGTTGGTCAGGATTTTTATCTTCATGAGGTAAGTGGTATAATATATATAAATTGGAAAAAATCTCTTGTTCCTGTTGGTAAGAAGTATATCCAAGATTTTCCATCTTCTCCAGTCTTTCAAGTAAAGCTTTATCTTCTGTTGCAGAACTTGGCTTTTGAGCATTTGATTCCTTGTTCCCAAGACTTGCTTCAACTATTAATGAAATTAATTCTCTTCTTTTCATAAAATTTTATACTCCATTATTCGAATCCTTGGCAATATACGTAAGTATATTGCCACCTGCGGAAGGTATGGGAGTCGAACCCATAGAGGATTTTTAAAGTCCTCACGGTTTAGCAAACCGTTGCCTTACCATTCAGCGCAACCTTCCATTTTTCTTTTCTGTATTTCTCATCTTCAACTCAAGAAAATCTTTTGTAGCCAAAATAAATTTTCTCTGTGTTCCTTTTCTGTAAAATTTTATCCTATTATTTAACAGTTCTGACATATCTCCAATATACACTAATCATAAAATGATGTATAGTATTGAGATAATTTTGGATGAGTGACCGAGTGGCTTAAGGTAGCGGTTTACTAAACCGCCGTCCCCTTAAAAGGACCGTGAGTTCGAATCTCACCTCATCCGCAATTTTTCGAAATCCGTTTTTGAAGCAGAAATCATTTTAAGGGTCTATTTCGATCCCTTGTGCGGTTTTCTTTTTTTCTTGAAGAAAAAGTTGAGTAAATTAATCAATGCGCTATTTTTTATTTCATTGATTAGTTCTTTGGTTGTGTCACCAATCGTATCTATGCTATATTCTACCTTTTCTAATATTCTAGAAAATATATAAACTGCGCGAATAAGATAAATAATGAGTATGCTCAAGAAAACCCAAAAAGTGACAAACCCAACCGAGGAAATAAAGAAAAACATTTGTGACTGCGCCAATGTATCCATAAATTTATTTTAACACAGATAAAATTTAATTAAACTGAACTTGGAAGTTATACATTCCCATGCCACATACCCCGCGTAGTGGCTCCCCTGCTTTGGGAATCCCAATGTCTATCTCTGTCTCTCCGTTTTGTGGAAGAATTTTTTGATAATTAATTGATTTTATTGTAAGCGCCGCCGAGCAGTCATATGTGCCTTCAGTTTTCACAATAAGTTTGGTTGGCACCTCCGCCTTTGCCATTGATATATTTGGAGAATATCCCCCCTTGGCAGAGATCGTAACATATTGAATACCATCTTTTATTTCAACATTTTGAACCGACTGAAAATCTGATCCGTCAGAAAATAAAAAACCAAGACCAAGAAGAAGTCCCAAAGAAATAATTATTAAAGCGATTTTATTCATCCCTCTATTATATATTAAATAATGGATTAATAATACCAAGACCTGCTAATCCTGCCAGAAGCGCAAATATTCCAAGCCCGATCACAACCACTCCGGCAGATTTTAAAAAAAGCAAAGCATGTTTACCGTGCGCAAAAGATGCAGAACCAAAAGACAGAAGCGCAAGCATTGGCAAAGTACCGAGAGCAAAAGCAAACATAATCAATGCCCCAGAGAAGAAGGAGCCACTAGAGAGCGCCACTACTTGCATTGATTGAGTAAACCCGCAAGGCAGAAAAAATGTAGCAAATCCGACAATGAGTGGAGTCAAAGTTTTATGTTCTATTTTTCTGAAGACAGAAAAAACTCTCTGAAAAATTCCAGAAGGTAAAGCAATTTTATTTTTCCTAAAAACTCCAACTAAATTTAACCCCAATAACAGCATAACCACAGAAGCTAAAATTCCTAGTACTGCGGTAAAAGTAAAATTGATTCCAATCGCATTGCCAACCAGCCCCAGCACCCCTCCAAGCAAAGCGAAACTCCCCAATCGTCCCAAATGAAAAAGTATAAAGTTCCTTTTGTCACTTACATTATCTTCTGATACTGTGGCTGAAAGCGACAAAACCAAGCCACCAACAACAGCAAGGCACGAAGAAATTGAGGCAATCAGTCCGATGATGAAACTCGTCATAGGAGTGGTATTACTTCCAAGACCTAGATTTAATATGCCAGACTTTTGCAAAATAAAAAATAAAGCCAGAAACGCCAAACCAAGCGGCAGAGCCTGCCAGACTACTCCATCTCCGACCTTTTCATCCACAATCTTCTCGACTGACAGTGTATAGCCATGCGGTTTAATTTTATTTGTGAGTGCGCTCGTAAGCTCAGCCGGATTCATTTCAGAATCGATCTCTAGATCAACTTGCTCCTTTTTTAAATCAACTTTAACGCTTTTTACTAATTCCTGCTCGCCTAAAATATCTTCGATAAGTATTTTACACGAAGCACAATGAGTGCCAGAAACATGGAATGTGTGTATTTTCAACATTAAACATACAATCTATCATGAAATTTTAGACACCGCAACTAGTTTTTTCTACTTTTGGAAACCAATAATCATTGACCTCTCTCGCTTTCTCCATCATTTCAGTTTCACTTGCACCTTGCGAAGTCATAAGTTCCATTAAACCGAGCATAGCCATGCCGTGATTGCAATCTGGAAAGTAAGCCGAATTTCTGCAACAGGGTCGGAAAATGTTTTTTGAAACTTTTTCAACCAATGCCTGTTCTCCAGGAGAGAGCTCTATAAATCTGTGCATACTGTAATGGGTCATGGCGTTTCCATTTGCCAATGTCCATCCGCCGGTAGATGCAAAATTGCCTGCGCCGCCATATTTAGGATCCATCATTGGTCCATGTTCGAGAATAGGATTTTTATTGGAGAGTCCGAACGCCCACAGAGTGTTAAGGACAACTTTAGAATTTTCTGAATTTATTTCTAAGTTCTTCAGGTTGTAAAAATTCGGAAACTTTTCTTCGTTAATAACACCCGCTTCGACCATTTTTACGCCAAGGTTTTCCCACTTTAGCACAAAAACTTTTTCTATCGGCGCCAAACCCAACAACAAAATAACTGCCACTACAACAATCGCAATTAAGAATTCTTTTATTTTTTGCATAATATTAACAACAATTTTTTAATTTATCTTCTAAGGATTCGACTCGTTCGTTTTTTCGTCTGCTTCTAATTTTTGAGAACATTTTTTTAAGCTCGGTTACAATGCCACCGATAGTGGTGCCCATCAGTATTGCAGTGATAAATTCGTACCCCGAAACCGGTAAGAGTCCAAACCACATGCCAAAGAATAGCCAAAGCCAAGTAAGCGAGACTCCCGCACAGACTGGACATATTTGTACGGGAAGTTTTTTATTAAGACCCCAGACAATACTCGTAAGAATAAAAATTGATACTATTGCGATAATCATATTAGATAAAGAAAATTAAGATCCCAATAATAATCATGGCTATTCCAGTCCATAATTTTAATC
>CAYIUH010000003.1:16360-20782 GCA_964366625.1 uncultured Candidatus Saccharibacteria bacterium | reverse complement strand
ATAAGAGTTATCAGCAACTAATGAAGGAACGTCTTTAAGATCAATTTTTGGTTTTTCTTCATTCCATCCGGTAAAACAAAATCTCCAAAATCTCTTTGACCATTTTTATAGAGAGTCCAAATAGAAGTGCCAGTAACACCAGTAATGTATCCACGCACCACCATCTCTACCGGCAGAACTTTACATTTTTTTCCCACTACCACATTTGGATCAGGAAAATCAATGACATGGTTCGGCACGATATCCTTCGTCTGCTCGAACCAAAAACGACTTACTTGTGTTAACACCTGCCCCTTGCAAGGTATTAGCGCAAGATTTCTGTCAAAAGCGGAATATCTGTCAGTTGAAATCATAATAACCTTATCGTTTTGAATATAAACATCCCGTACCTTACCTTGATATTTTTCTCCTAAATTTTTTAAATCTGTTTTTTCTAGAATTTGCATATATATTATTCTAACATTTTGCAAAATGTGATAATGTAAATTATTTATAAATTATTTTTTTACCTTTATTCAACTGGGAACTGATCATGACTTGCGGGATTTTTTCTTTCGTTATTTTACCGGTAATCTTGGCTCTTATTCCAAAATCTTTTGCTCTTTTTATACAATACACTGCATCTTCTTTATTTACAACCAAGAGCATTCCCTGTCCTCCGTTCCAAGCTTCGTAAAATTCCTTGTCAGTAAGTCTGCGCCATTTAGCACATTCTTTCATAATTTTGGGTGGCTCCCAGAGGTTGTTAATTTCAGCAGATAATTTTTTAGGAAAAAGTAAATCCTTGGCAAGTTTTTCATTAAAAGCTCCACCGGAGAGATGAATAACTCCATGAATTTTTATTTCTGGTTTGAAATTTTTGTTATACCAACCATGAAGCGTGTTTATATACAAATCATAAAGCACTGATGGAGTTGCAGCTTGCTTGATACTTTCTTTTGCTTGTGGATTATTCCACCATGCTTTCCCAAATTTTATTTGAAGCGCCTTGCGAACTGAACTGATTCCATTGCAACGAAAACCTTGTTCTTTGAGAGCAATTATTACTTGATCAGGAGCCAAACTTTCGCCCGTAATCATTTTGTCTTTATGATAAGCGCCGATCATAGTGCCAGACCAGTTGAGTTTTGTTTTTGAATCTTTTATTTCTGATCCTATTGCATCCCCCATCTGTGCAGTTTCCCCTTTCAAGATTACAAATTTTTCTCTTTTGGCTATTTTTCCCAGACTAGCTATTGCGCTTTTGTATGCCATGCTTACTTTATTACCAGCATTGCCAATGGATGCCGTATCAAAAACATTTATAAAAATTATCGGCACTCCACCAAAGCGAGTGATATCGCTTGCGCACATGGCGATAATGTCGTATGCGGCGAGATGGTGTGTCTTGGCCGCATCGTGGAGGATGCCCTTAGTACCGATGCCATCCGTTGAAGCTTCAATTAGATATCCTTTCGGTAAGTTTTTTAAAGTAAAAGGTCTAGGACCACGGAAATTTCCTCCCGAGAGATCGTATACATTTACAAAAGGAGAATTCTTGTAACTAGCCCTACAAACAGAACCAGCAAAACTACTAAATATTGCTTCTTCCTCCACATCAACACCGTCTTGGGCGTATTTTTTTTTTAATCCCATTCTTTTATTTCTCCCTCGGCCGTGAATCGGCCACGGGCGAGGATAAATATTTTTTATATCCCACTTCTGATAATTTCTTACCTTTGGCTTCTACTTCATCATTCATTTTCTTTTTGTATTGCGAAAGTTTTTCGGAGAGATTCTTTTCTGATACTGCGAGGATTTGTATTGCCAGGAGTCCAGCGTTTTTTCCTGCGTTAATGCCAACTGTTGCGACAGGAATACCCGGTGGCATATTTACCGTCGAGAGTAACGAATCAAGTCCATCAAGCGATTTTGCTTTAACTGGCAGTCCTATTACAGGCAGTGTAGTATGCGCCGCAACAACTCCAGCCAAATGCGCAGCTCCCCCAGCGCCTGCGATTAAAACCTTGATACCACGCCCAATTGCCCCGCTTGAATATTTCTGCACTCTCTCTGGAGCTCTATGCGCCGAACCAACAGTAATATCGTAAGAAATTTCGAATTTTTCTAAAATTTGCGCCGCCTCGACAAAAACTGGAAGATCAGAGTCTGAGCCCATGATTATTCCCACAAGAATATTTTTTTTCATGTCCCTATCCTAGCATTTTTATTTTAATAATTCTAGGGCTTTTTTTCCGATGTCCTTCCTGTACTGCATACCCTCAAAAGAGATCATTCCTATGGCCTTGTAGGTCTTTGAGAGAGCATCTTCTAGACTTTTGCCCATAGCGCTAACCCCTAGCACTCGTCCACCCGCCGTCGCTAAGGCTTTGGCGGGCAAGCCGGGAGTGATGGCATTAATGTTTTTTGTGCCGGCATGAAAAATCACAATATCTTTATTTTTTTCTGCTTCAGAAATTCCAGAAATTATTTCCCCTTTTTTATAATTTCCTGGATATCCTCCGGAAGCCAAGGCAATATTGCAAGCAAAACCACTTCGCCATTTAATTTCTTTTTCATTTAATTTTCCATCAACACACGCATTTAAAATTTCCAATAAATCTGAATCAAGTAATCGCATATATACCTGACATTCTGGGTCGCCAAAGCGCATATTGAATTCTATTATCCTCGGACCGTCCTTGGTTAGCATTAAACTCGGGTACAAAATTCCTTCAAATGGAGTTCCATCATCACGCATCGCTTGAAAAGTTGGTGCGATAATTTCTTTTTCAATTTTTTCCATCATTTCTTTTTTGACAAATGGTAACGGGCCGATAACACCCATTCCGCCAGTGTTGGGGCCAGTATCATTATCACCGATTCTTTTATGATCTTGGGAGCATGGGAAAATTTTATAATTTTTACCGTCTGAAAGCGCATGAATCGAAATTTCTGGTCCTTCCATATATTCTTCAACAACCACTTCTTTTCCAGAATCGCCGAATATTTTTGTTACCATGATTTCCTTTAATGCATTTTCCGCTTCTTCAATATTTTGCGCAATGATTACACCCTTACCAAAAGCAAGACCGTCTGCTTTGATAACGATTGGCAGTGAGTGATTCTGAACATATTCCTTTGCTTTTTCAAAATCTGTGAAAGTTTGGAATCTTGCCGTTGGGAGGTTGTGTCGGCGCATGAAATCTTTTGAGAACGCCTTCGACCATTCGATCTGCGCCGCTGATTTAGTTGGACCCCAAATACGTAAGCCGGCTTTTCTAAATTTATCCACCATGCCAAAGGCCAAGACGTTGTCCGAAGTAGCTAGTGTTAGATCGATTTTCTCTGTTCTGGCAAATTCTATCAAGCTTGAAATATCTTCAACTTTTATTTCGAGATTTGTTCCAATTTTTGCTGTTCCCGCATTTCCTGATGCAAAGAAAATCTCTCCACAGCTTGGAGATTGAGAAATTTTCCATCCAAGTGCATGTTCTCTACCGCCTCCCGATCCAATAATTAAAATTTTCTGTTTTTCTACTGACATAATTTCTCTAAAACTTCGATATAGAGTTCATTTTCTTTTTTCTTTAGTCGTGAGTATAATGATTCGACATTGTCATGTATTATAACTTTTTCAAAAATTTTACCGAGGACTGGTCCGAAATCAAAATTCAAAGTAAGGAAATGAATTGAAGAACCTGCGAAAGTGGATTTGTTGTCTAGAAAATTTTTGATCGCTTTTTCGGCAAGCAATCCTTTATTCCAAAGCGCGTCTGTACCATCTTTATTTTTTACTACGCCATCTTGGGAATCAGGAATAAGTCCGGGATGTAAATTTAGAATTTTGTTCGGAAATGCAAGAATTACCTCATTTACGATAATTTGTTTCCAGCCCGCCAAACAGATGAAATCTGGATTTAATTTTTGTAAAAGCGGAAGTAACGCTTCCTTCTCTTTGCAGATTTCTATATTTAAATTATTTTTTCTTGCGTGCTCTAATCCTAATGCTTCAGTGTTGTCCGAAATTACAGCAATAATTTCGACTCCGATTCTGCCTATATTTTTTGCGTCAATTATCGCCTTCAAATTAGTGCCAGTGCCAATGTTAGAAATTAAAACAGCCAATTTAATTTTATGATTTTGGGACATCATAATTTACTTCTTTTTTTCGTTCTTTTAAATCGATGGGATATTCACCGGTAAAAAAGGAAGTGCATAAATTATCTTTGGGCAGGCCAATAGATTTTATCAATCCTTTTAGGGATAAAAAGTGTAACGATGTAGCGC
Organism: uncultured Candidatus Saccharibacteria bacterium; assembly: GCA_964366625.1. GTDB lineage: Bacteria > Patescibacteriota > Minisyncoccia > Phycocordibacterales > UBA9973 > UBA9973. Next base: position 16,513 of record CAYIUH010000003.1, on the reverse strand, counting down.
CTAGGAATTTTCTAATTTGTTCTACTGTTTTATTGGAAGCAATTAATTCTTTTTGTACCGGAGTATCAATGCCATAAAAGTCCGGGAAACGAACAGGAGGTGAAGAAATAAGCATGTGCACTTCTTTGGCTCCAGATTTTAAAAGTGTTTTAA
>CAYIUH010000003.1:0-16350 GCA_964366625.1 uncultured Candidatus Saccharibacteria bacterium | reverse complement strand
ACTTGTGTTGCCTCGAACAATCGAATCATCAATCACTGCGATTTTCTTACCTTTCAATGTTGTTTTTAGTGGAATTAATTTTAGAGCAACACTGTTTCGACGGGACTTTTGATCTGGTTCAATGAATGTACGATGAACATATCGATTTTTAACCAATGCCATTTCCATAGGAATGCCAGAAGCTTCGCTGTAGCCAATCGCAACGGGCATCGCTGTGTCTGGCACTGGCACCACGATGTCAACTTTTAGCTTGAATTCATGCGCTAGTTCGGTGCCAAAGTTTTTCCTAACTTGATAAATTAATTTTCCATTCAGAATACTGTCTGGTCGAGCAAAATAAACATATTCAAAGATATCATGTTTCGGATTTGGTTCAGCAAGTTTGATACTTTTAAACCCATTTTTATTTATTACAACCATTTCTCCGGGGTTAATATCTCGAACGAACTTTGCTCCGATGGTAGAGATAGCGCAAGTTTCTGATGCAACCACATAACCTCTACCTATTTTTCCAAGTGAAAGAGGACGCATTCCATATGTGTCTCGTACTGCAACCAGCGTGTCCTTGCGCATCATTACAAGGGCAAAAGCCCCGGTGATAAGTGGGAAAACTTTTTTAACGGCATCCGGTATTGTATCTCCATTTTTTAGATAGAAATCAATTGCATCAGCAATTAGCTCTGAATCCGAACGATCTTTCTTTAAATTTTTTTTTGATTTTAGGAATTTAGAGAGCGCTACAATACTTGGCAGGTTGCCATTGTGAGCCAAAGCAAAAGAGAAGTTGTTGTTTACGACGGGTTGGGCGTGATCTAGAGCTCCTCCACCTGAAGTAGAGTATCTGTTGTGGCCAATTCCTATGTATCCATGTAAATTATCAATGTCTTCTTCTCTGTAAACCTGCGCTACTAATCCTGCGCCCTTGTGGGTGAGAAGTTTTTTTTTATTATTGGTTGTGATGCCCGAGGCTTCCTGACCTCGATGTTGAAGAGCAAACAAAGAAAAAAAGATCAATCTTGAAACTGGCAAATCTTTTCCATAAATACCAACAATACCGCATTTTTCTTTCAGATCGGACATAGTTATTTTAGGGGTTTATTTAAATATTCTGTTTGAGCTTCTTGGTTTCCCCTTTGCCACCATTGATATTTTTCTTTGTCTATAATGTTTCCATTTTCATCCATGTACGGATTTCTAGTACTATAATTAGTATTATACGCATTGCGTCCTTCATTTATCAATTTACTTTGCGCTGGTGTTATTATTCCTGGCTGTTTTTCCCATTCTAGGTTACTCATATTATTTCCCGTCCGAGGCGGATCCGCCTTTGGCGGAAAAATATTTAACTGCGTTTATAAAAATTTGTAAAGCCTTGCCTGTTTTAATCTTTTTATTTTTATTTCCATTCTTTTTTATCTGCCACAATGGACTCTGATGAGCAAACATTGCCCGTTCTGGATGTGGCATAAGTCCCAGAACTCTGCCATTATATCCCAAAACTCCCGCAATGTCATGGGTAGAACCATTTGGATTTTTTTCCAGATTTTGAAATTTACATATTTCACCACTTTCATATTTTAATGCAATATTTGGCGGATTTTTTTTGTCAATAATATATTTTCCCTCACCATGCGCTATCGGCAATGAAATTTTTTTAATTCCCCTTAGCCACGCCGAAGCTTGAGCGGAGGCGGGCACTTTCAAATCAATCCAGCGATCAATGTACTGACCATTTTTATTATAGGTTAATGCGCCGGGCAAAATTCCTAAATTAGTTATGATTTGAAATCCATTACAAATACCAATGATCAGAGTATCTCGCGCGAGAAATTCTTCTAACTCTTTCACTAAATGATTTTTAAATTTATTGGCATACGCCTTGCCACTTCCTGTGTCGTCGCCATATGAAAATCCGCCTGGAAAAACTAAAATTTGATACTGCGACAACATTTTCGGCTTTTTTATCAAATCATTGATATGCACAATATCCGCTTTTCCACCCGCAGAGTCGAAAGCGAACTTGGTTTCTTCCTCGCAGTTTAATCCATAGCCGGACATGATTATTACTTTTGGTTTTAACTTAAATTGTATTTTCTTTTTTTGCATAAATTTCTATTCTTATATTCTTGAGAATATGAGAATACTTTTAATATATTTCTTGTTGATAACATTTTTCACAATAGACGATTTCCGGGCGATCAGGCGCATAACTTGTTTTAAATTTTATTACACATTTATCTTTATTATGAAAATGGCTTTCCTTATCACACATACATATTCTATTAAAAAGTTTAAGCGGATTTCTAAAATTAATTCGGTTGTAATGCCTACAATTTGGACATAGTCGTGGTAAAGGCAGATTCATTCTTTTGTAAAATTTAAACTCCTCTGGAACGACTTTAAATGCTTCTGTACACTGGTCCTTACATTTTCCATCATGCCCACAAGCAATTACTTTGTTTACAATATCCTCTCCAACGTCTTTAATATCGTTTGGAATATCTTTATTCTCTATATCAATTTTATAATTCCTAGTTTCCCCATCTTGCCATTGATGACCCTGAACTAGTGCCTCGTCTTTTGTTAATGGGAAATATTCTTGAGCAATGCTCTCATTATAGGCGAAAGGTGAAAGTTCCGTTGGAAAAAATTCTCCATATTTATATGTTTTCCCTTTTTTGTCAATATATGGCATCTGGTCCATGTGTTTGATAATTTTGGGCACAAGTTTTTCATACTCTTCCTTGGAGTATTGTTTATTTAGAATGCAGAAACTTTTTTTCCGAAGTCCTTCACAACCAAATATATTTTTACACTCGTGACATTCTTTATTGTAGCGAGAATCCTGATTCGAGAAATTTCTCATTCCAAAAGCGATATTGAAACCGCCAAAGCCATGAGCTATCTCATAGAGTTTCTCTGCGTTAAATCCCTGAAAAGAAGTATCGTGGCAATCTTTAGATTTATGCCGACAGAAAAATAAGTATTTAGAATCTTCATTCTCGCTTGAGCTGAAAGAATAATTGGAGTTTCGAGCCTCGGACAAATCGTCTCCATCTGAATTGACTGACTTGTATACTCGGGCATAACGATGAGGAATTTGCAGTCTCAGCTCTTTTAATCTCTGTAGGTTTTCTAGATGTGCTCTGTAACTTCCCTGGCTTAAAATTTTTATTTTTAATAAATATTCTTCTTTTGAATACTGCATATTCCAAATACAGTATTGTTTGTTCACGAGTCTAACACAGCCAAAACAGCTTATACAGTTACGGCAGTCTATTAAATAAGAACTGTCTGCGCAGTCGCTCGAATATCGACTGAAAAATAATTTGTTTGAGCGAGTACATTCAAAATCTTCATAACAAAATTCTAATTTTTCCGAAAAGGCAATATCTAGAGAGTCTTTAGAGTCGATAACCTGATTTCCAAAATACACTCTTTCATTCTTCTGCCCCCCAAAAAGAAGGTAACATTCTTTCATGTCGAGCCCATAGTTACAATATTCGCTGGAGACAAAGTTTGTTTGGTATAAATTAACTTTCGGAATTTTTTCTTGAAGTAATTTAAATTGCTGGAAAAAGGGTATTGAAAAGTCATAATCTCTACCATGGGAAATTGGATCCCATTTGTCTGAAAGCCAGCATTCTCGGCAGTAGACAGTGTATGATTTCTGTTTACTGTACACAGTAAGAATTGCTTTTTTGCAAAGTTCACATTCGCATCTATAAAAAACTCGATTATTCCTTACAACTAATCGTCTCTGAAATCTACATTCTGGGCAAAATGTTGGCGCAGGCACTTTCATTTTTTCATAAAACCCAAAATCATTCGGTTCTATGGTGAAATCTTTCTTACAACTTTGGCATGCCCGTAGTGAACTTGTCGAGTCTATTTTGTTTTCTTGTTTTTTTTCCATGCTAGTATGCTAGTGCGCTGATACTACTTTTGTGATTCTGAAAACTTATGGTAAATATTGTATAACTTTTTTACATTTGTTTCAATCACTTTTTTCTTACTGTCCGTAATTATTATCCCATCACCTTTATTTACTCTACCTAATTTTGCATGAGGAATATTTTTTATTAATTTTTCAAATCCAGTAACATTCTTGGGTGATACAGATACCAGAACTCTCCCCTGACTTTCAGAAAATAATTTTACATCTACCCCATAGGATAATCCTATGGGGTTAGTAGAAACTTTACATCCGAGCATTCCGCCGATACATGCCTTTGCTAGTGTAATTCCTAATCCGCCAGAATTTACAGGAATTGCAGAATTTACCAGTTCTTTTTGTATTACTTTCTCTAATGCTAAATAGGTTTTCAAATTTTTTTCTTGATTAACTTTTGGTACACTTGCCCCGTACCGAGCTTGCTCTGGTGCGGAGTTATTTCTAATTACACCCAAATATTTATAATACTCCGATGCGCCCAGCTCGTTATTTGTTTCGCCGAGTAAATAAATTATGTCTCCAACATTTTTGAATTCTGGCGAAACTGTTTTACTGAAATCCTTCATTACACTAATGGCAGAAATCAAAAGTGTCGGTGGAATAGATATTGCGACAGAATTACCTCTTTCATCGTAGCCCTTGAAATCATTAAACATACTATCCTTACCGGAGATAAATGGTGTACTATAGCCCACAGCATTGTCGTAGCAAGCTTTTACCGAGTCAACTAACTGGCCGAGGCGTTTAGGATCATCGGACGAACACCAACAGAAGTTATCGAGTATTGCAAGGTGTTTCAATGTTCCTCCAGCACAGATTGCATTTTTCACAGCAGTATCGAGCGCGCAGGATGCCATGTGATAAGTGTTAATGTCTCCATATGATGGATAAACTCCAGCAGAAAGCACTACTGCTCTATTTGAAGACAAAACTGGTTTGAAAACTTGCGCATCGGTATTTATTCTGCCTCTGCCCGAAAGCGGTTTTAAGACAGATGATGCTTGAACTTCATGATCATACTGCTCGGAGATAAAAGAAAATCCTCTAATATTTTTCTCTGCCAATAAATTTTCTAAAGTTTTTGTGTACACTTTATTCGACTTAAAAGAATCTTGGGCCACCCTCTCTTTGATAAGGAGAGGGGCTGGGGGTGAGGTTTTCAAATGTTCTTTGGGTAAACCATTGTGGAGAAATTCCATATCAATATCCATTATTTTTTTATTTTTCCATCTAACGATGACTTTTCCAGAGTTTGTGAATTTTCCAATAACCTTCGCTTCGATTCCTCTACTTTGCATTAATTTGTCAAACCCCTTCCATTTATTTTTGGGAACAGCCAGTGTCATGCGTTCTTGTGATTCTGAAATCCAAATTTCCCACGGAGAAAGTCCTGGATATTTCAACGGGACTTTTTCTAAATCAACTTCTACGCCTCCACATTCTTTTGCCATTTCTGCGACCGAACATGAGATCCCGCCAGCGCCGTTGTCAGTAATGCTGTTGTATAAATTGAGATCCCGAGCTTCTTTAACTAACGCATCGCTTAATTTTTTCTGAGTTATTGGATCGCCTATCTGCACTGCTGTTGCCGGAGAATTTGAATCCATTGACACGGAAGAAAATGTTGCTCCATGAATTCCATCAAGTCCCACTCTCCCACCCACTACTACGACGAGATCATCCAGTCGAGCGCTTTTTTCATGAGAAAGTTTTTTACCAATTTTTCGGGGTATTAATCCTACCGTACCGGCGAAGACCAGGGGCTTGCCCCTGTATCTTTCATCAAATTTGATGAATCCAGAAAGAGTCGGAATGCCGGAACAATTTCCGCCAACATTTATGCCCTTGATTACTCCATCCATAATCCGTGCGGGTGGAAGCATTCTTTGTTTTAAACTTTTATCTCGATATAGGGCTCGGGTATCACTAGGATCACCAAAACAAAATCCGTAAGTATTGGCTACTGGCTTGGCGCCAAGTCCAAAGCCCAAAGTGTCACGATTTACTCCCACGATACCGGTCAAAGCTCCACCAAACGGGTCAAGAGCTGAAGGGCTGTTGTGAGTTTCAACCTTGTGTGTAATCAAATAATTTTCATCAAAAATAATTCCTCCAGCATTGTCAGAAAAAACAGAAATGCAAAAATCTTTTTTACCCTTCTTTTTTCTTATCTCATTTGTTGCGCCCTTGATGTAAGTTTTATAGAGGCCATCCTTGATGTCGTCAATTGGATTCGCAAAAATTGTGTGTTTACAATGCTCAGACCAAGTTTGAGCCAAGGATTCAAGTTCGATGTCCGTTGGATTTCTCTTTAATTTTTTGAAATATTCTTTTATCGCCTTCATTGAAGCTAGAGACAATGCCAGTGGCCCACGTCTTGCGCCATCTTGATCCAGGATTCCTTCCTTCCCTATCTTCACCAATTCTGCATCGGAAATATCAAGCGATATATTTTCTACAAGTTTTTTCTTTTTTATAATTACCTTTGGAACTTTGTTGGGTAAATTTATCTCGACAGTAGTCAAGGATCCTCGACTCGTTAGAGTCGGGATTTTTTTTACTGGCACTACCACTGCACGTTCGATGAGCGGATTGTGTGAATCGGTGGCAAATTTTTGCGCTTTTTCTCTTGAACCAGAGATAAGGAAAATTTTAGAAGTATAAACTGCGAGCTCGCTTTCATTTTTCAACTTAAACATATCCTTCGCAATTTCCTTAACCGTTCCGGCGACGTTGTCCGTCACCCCCGGCTTGAAACCAATTTCCACTGCGTAATTTAACTTTCCCCGAAGACCGTCTTCGGGGAGAACCAGAGATTTATCTATGAAGTAGTTTTCTAGAATCGGATTAGTTAGAGATCTGGCAAGCTCCTCCAGTTCTTTTCTAGAAAATTTAGAATCTATCACGTAGGAATCTATGCGGGAAGCATTATGGACAGGCACCACATAAATTCGAGAAATCATGAGGGTATAATAATATAATCTACTCTAGAATTCAACCATTGATTTTAATTACAAAACTGTTAGTCTTCTGTTGGGAGTTTTTTATGAAAAAAATCAAAAAAAACCCCCCTAGAGTAGAAGGGGGAATCTCCTGGGACAGTCTGTCCCAGAAGGAAAAAGATCGGTTGGAGGAGGTCGGTCTAGAAACCGAGCTGGCGGTGCTACTCCACCGCCAGCTCAAAAAGGAGCGGGAGGAAACCTCCTCCGGGGACCACTCGGATGGATGAAATATAACGCTCCTAACGCCGACGGACATGCTACATCGTTCCGCCGGCGTTTTTTTTATTCCACGGTCACAGACTTTGCAAGATTACGGGGTCGGTCGACATCACGACCTAGTGTTACTGCCATATGATATGCAAAAAGTTGCAGGGGGATGGTGTTGAGTAATGGTTCTAAAAGTTCCATAGTTTTCGGAACATAAATAATGTCATCTGTCAATTCCCTTGCTTCCTCATCTCCTTCTGTCGCAATTATTATTATTTTACTTTTTCTAGCCCGCACTTCTTCCACATTGCTCTTGGTTTTTTCATATAATTGATTTTTGGTCATAATCACAAGCACAGGGAATAAAGGAGAAAGCAAGGCATTAGCTCCGTGTTTCATTTCTCCGGCAGGATAGGCCTCGCTATGAATATAACTAATTTCTTTTAATTTATGAGAACCCTCCAGCGCAACAGGGTAATTTATCCCCCTTCCAAGATATAAGAAATTTTGATAATTTTTATATTTTTCGGCAAGGGATTTTAGTTTATCAGAATTTTTCAAAACTTCGTTCATTTTTTCCGGAATCTCGAGTAAGCTTTGTAAAATTCTCTGTCCGGTTGCCACTGTGGTGTGGTGTAAACGTCCGAATTCTATTGCGTAGAGTAAAAGTATAACAACCATATTAGTGTAGGCCTTGGTTGAAGCTACTGCCAGTTCTGGTCCAGCGTGAATGTATGTTCCAGCTCCCGTTTCTCTGGCTATAGTAGATCCGATAACATTTATTATTCCCCTAATCACAGCTCCTTTTCTTTTTGCTTCTCGAAGCGCCATGATTGTGTCTGCTGTTTCTCCTGATTGAGATACGACAAAAACCAAAGAATGTTCATCCACAATGGGATCTCGATAACGAAATTCACTTGAGACATCAACCTCTGTGGAGATTCCAGACAATCTTTCGAAGGCATATTTGGCAGTCATGCAAGCATATGATGCCGTTCCGCAAGCGATCAAAATAATTCTTTTTACCTTTCGCATTTCTTCCGGAGTCATATTTAATCCACCAAGCTTGGCGGTTCCTTCCGACATTTCAATTCGTCCCCTGATTGCATCCTCAAAGACCGTGGGCTGATCGAAAATCTCTTTCAACATAAAATGTTCAAAGCCCCCCTTTTCGGCCTGTTTTTTGTCCCATTCGATTTTAATAATTTTTTTATCTAAAATTTCATCTTTTAAATTAAAAATTTTTAAACCCGATAAATTTATTTCTGCCACTTCTCCATCATCGAGGAAGGTTACTTGTTTTGTGAAAGGTAGCATGGGTGTTACATCGCTTGCAATGTAATACTCGTCATCACCAATTCCAATAGCTAGTGGACTGCCCAAGCGCGCGGCAATAAGTTCATTAGGGTGATCTACGTGCATTACTACTATCCCATAAGTGCCACGCACCAAGGGTAGAGTTTTTTTAACAGCTTTTAATAAATCCCCATCGTAATTTTGAAAAATTAACTTTGCTAAAATTTCTGAATCTGTTTCTGATTCAAAGTTTTGATCCTTTATTTCTTTTTTTAATTCTCGATAGTTTTCAATAATGCCGTTGTGCGCAAGCGCTAGCTTACCATTTCCTGCCACATGTGGATGCGCATTATTTTCGGTTACACCACCATGAGTTGCCCAGCGAGTATGAGCAATGCCGATATTTCCAGTGAATTCTTGTTTGTCGATTTTTTTTACTAAAAAATCTACTTTCCCCACTTCCCTAATCCTTTTTATTTTTCCATTATGAAGAATTGCCACGCCTGCGCTATCATAACCTCGATATTCTAAATCACGCAACCCTCCTAAAAGGATCGGCAAGGCCTGTTCTTTTCCAATGTATCCAACAATTCCACACATATAGAAAGATGATAGCAAAATTAAAATTTTTAAGCTAATATAAACTAAGATGAAAAGAATAGTTACAATTGGCGGTGGTACGGGAAGCTTTACTATACTTTCTGGAATTAAAAATATTCCCGACGTAGATATTTCTGCAGTAGTTTCAATGGCGGATGACGGAGGATCTACTGGAGTTTTACGAGATGAGCTTGGAGTTTTACCCCCAGGAGATATAAGGCAGTGTTTAGTCGCGCTTTCAGAACATAGCGATGTTGTTAGAAGACTGATGAATTACCGTTATGAAAATAGCGGACTCAAAGGACATAGTTTTGGTAATATCCTGCTTGCCACACTCGAGAAAGTAACTGGAAATCTTATTTCTGGGATTGAGGTTGCTTCAGATATTTTAAAAATCAAAGGTAAAGTTATACCCGTAACTAATAATCTGGCAACTCTTTCTATAAAATTAAAAAATAAGAAAATAATCGAACGAGAAAGAAAAATAAATAAAACAAATATACAAAAGATAGGAATCAAGCGTATTTTCTATAAAGAAAAAGTGGCTCTAAATCCACATGCCAAAATAGCCATTCAAAGGGCGCACTATATTATTCTTGGACCTGGAAATTATTATTCGTCTATTGTGCCTAATTTAATCGTTGAAGGATTCCGGGATGCAATAAAAATAACTAAAGCAAAGATTATTTTCCCGATAAATCTTACAAACAAACATGGACACACACTGTTTTGGAATGCTAGCGATTATGTAAGTGATGTAGAAAAGTATCTAAATAAAAAAATCGATTTAATTTTATTAAACAATGAGAATCCCAGTATCAATCAAGTGAAAAATTATAAAATAAGAGAAGGTGATGGTGTGCTAGTAAAGGATGACGTTGTGAATAGTCGCGCATTACGAATGCCTCTCCTTTCTCATGTTCTGGTTCCACCAAATGCAGGTGATAAAATTAGTAATTCCAGAAGTTTTATCCGTCACGATAGTGAAAAATTAGCAGAGGCAATTAAAAAAATAATTACAAGATGAACTATTCGCTTATTCGAGCGAATTAGAGAAGAAAAGCAACATGGCAAAATATATTTTTGATTTTGATGATGTAATATTTAAAAATACTCCAGAATTCAAACCGTACATGTATGCATGTTTAGAAAAATACGGAATTCCGAAGATGCAATCTCAGGCTTTTTATAAAATTATACGAGTTGATAAGTTTTGGCTCAAAAAAATGCTCGAACATTTCTCGCTCGACCCAAAAATTTATAATGAAATTTTAAAAGAAGTGGATAAATTTTTAAATACAGAAATAATTAAACAAATCAAAATTCTTGGAAAAGAGAATTGTTATTTACTTACGCATGGTGGAGAGGAATTTCAAATGGATAAAATTAAAAGAACAGGGATAATAAATTTATTTAATGAAGTGATTATAACTTTTGACACAAAAACAAATGCTATAGAAAAAATCTGTAAAAATTTTCCTAATGAAAAAATTTATTTTATTGATGACAAACAGAAACATTTTGACGAACTCAGACTAGAAAACTGTCCTAACCTTACACCTATCTTATACACCGGACAGAATTTAAAATTAATAGATTAATAATAAAATATTAATTATTCGATTAATGTATCCTGCTTGTAATTTCCGCATATGCGGAAATTACAAGCAGGATACAAGTACTGATTAAATGTTTACCAGTAGCGTTCAATAGAGTGGTGCTCCTCGGGGCCGGTGCCGACGTAGATTATTTTAACACCGAGAATCTTTTCGAGAAATTTAATATAGTTGATGGCTTCTTTGGGTAACCTTTCTCCAAAATCGGCCAACTTCCCTCTCCAGATCGGGAAAGATTTATAAATACATTTAATTTTTGTGCGAGAAAGATCGAATGGGATTTTTGTTGTTTTTCTTCCTTCTATTATGTAATGAGTGCAAACTTTTATTTTCTTAAATCCATCTAAAACATCGAGTTTAGTAAGAATAATTTCTGTTACATTATTTATTTTAACTGCATATAAGATCAGAGGAATATCCAGCCAGCCAGTTCGACGCAGTCTTCCAGTAACAGCGCCAATTTCGAAACCCTTTCGACGCAATGCCACACCCTGCTCAAATTCGTCCTTACTATTTTGATTTGGATGTGGGAATTTTTCTTTTTCTTCTGTAAATTTTTTATCTCGACACCAAATGGCGGACTTTTCTCCCCCAAGTTCTGTTGGAAAGGGGCCCTCACCCACCTTGGTTGAATATGCTTTTACTACGCCTATCGCCTCTCCTATCCAGGATGGTGGAATTCCTAACCCCGTAGTAACACCGCCAGTGATAGTGTGAGAAGAAGTAACAAACGGATAATTTCCAAATCTTAAATCATGTAACGTTCCTTGAGCGCCTTCGGCAATAACCTTATTCCTAGACATCAAAGTTTTACTTACCAAATCCGCAGAGTTTTCTAATGAAAGTGTTTTTAAAAATTTAACTCCTTTCCAGAAATTTATTTCATTTTCTTTGAGTTCTTTTTGCGAAACCCTGTGATTAAATATTTTTAAAAGAGTTTCTTTGTGTTCAGCAGTAAGCACCCTATACCTTTTCTTAAAATCATTTGAAAAAATGTCTCCAACTCGTAAAGCCCTCCTTAGAGTAAGGTCAGTATAGGAAGGTGAAATTCCCTTGCCGGTCGAGCCAATTTTCTTCCTACCTTTGAATTTTTCTGAAACAGAATCAAGCAGTATATGAGTTGGCAGAACTAAAACAGCATGAGGCGATACAGAAAGTCGTGAAAGAAAGGAAATTTCTCGAGGGATGTTTTTTGTTTCTTTTAGAAGCGCGCTTCCATTTATAACCATTCCGGCGCCGAGATGAATGCGAACTGTTCCGAAAACTCCTGAAGGAATTAATTGAAAAACATAAGACTTGCCCTTATGCCAGATGGTGTGTCCAGCATTGTTGCCTCCCTGAAATCGAAGAATTAAATCTTTCTGGGACAAGCTCGAAGCAATGCGAGCAACACCTTTGCCCTTTCCTTCATCTCCCCATTGTAATCCTACAAGTGGAATAATTTTTGAAATATTTTTTTTATTTTTCATTTCAAAAATTATTACTTTTTATAATTTGGCGCCGGCTTAACCATGAAAATATCATGCACATGGCTTTCGCTTAATCCCGCAGAAGTAATAGTATAGTATGAAGAATTTCGTAATTTAGAAATATTTTCCGCTCCGAGATATCCCATGCCAGCCCGTAGTCCTCCTACGTATTGATGTATGATTTCAGATAAAGCACCCTTGTAAGACACATGACCTGAAACTCCTTCTGGAACTAATTTAATCGGATCATATTGGTCGTCTTGAAAATATCTATCCTTCGAACCCCTCTGCATTGCGCCAAGAGAACCCATGCCTCGGTATTTTTTAAATTTTTGATCACTCATGGTTATCGTGTCTCCCGGGGATTCGTCAGTTCCAGCAAACATCGATCCACCCATCACCACGTCCGCACCGAAAGCCAGAGCTTTTACCACATCGCCACTATGTTTTATCCCACCATCGGCAATAACTGGAATATCATATTTTTTACAAATTGTATAAACGGAAGAAACTGCAGAAAGCTGGGGCACACCAACACCTGAAACAATCCGTGTTGTGCAGATTGAGCCCGGACCAATGCCTACTTTGATTGCACTTGCTCCGGCTTTAATCAAAGTTTGCGCCGCTTCACCAGTAGCAACATTGCCGGCGATAATGTCGAGCTTGGGGTATGCCTTACGAATTTTTTTTACTGTGTCAAGCACCCCTTTCGAATGTCCATGAGCAGTATCTATACACACTAGATCAACGCCACATTTTACTAATGCATTTACATGAACTAGCACATCTCCACTGGTTCCAACAGCCGCTCCAACACAAAGCCGGCCAAGGTTGTCTTTGGTGGAGTTCGGATATTCTTTGCTTTTTGCAATGTCTCGATAAGTGATTAATCCAACGAGTTTTTTATTTTTATCAACCAATGGAAGCTTTTCTATTGCGTGTTTGTTAAATAATTCATTTGCTTCTTCAATACTTGTGTCTGGTCTGCCAGTTATTAATTTGGTTGTCATTATTTTTTTTATCGACAGGGATTCATCTTTTTGAAAACGAAGATCTCTATTCGTTACAATTCCAACTAATTTACCAGCATTATCAACAATTGGAAGACCGCCGATATTATGTTTTTTCTGTATTGCTGTGGCGTCGCCAACTGTTGCTGTGATTGAAAGAGTAACAGGATTTGTAATACGACCTGACTCATATCGTTTAACTTTCATAACTTCGTCTGCTTGGTCTCTGATGGATAAATTTTTATGGATAATTCCAATACCGCCTTGTTGCGCCATAGCTATTGCCATTATGCCCTCTGTTACAGTATCCATTGCCGCTGACATGAAAGGAATACTAAGTGAAATATTTTTAGTCAGTTGAGTCTTGATATTTACATTTTTTGGTAAAATTTCACTATAGTTTGGCACTAAAAGCACATCGTCAAAAGTGAGCCCCTGCCCTAAATTTTTTAGGTTTTTGGTTGTTGTTTTTTTACTCGACATTTATTTCACACACTATAACACAAAAAACTTTTTCTACAAAACCCCTTCTTTTAAAAAAATATATTTTCTTCATATTTCTTTGATTTTCATATCAATGATTTTCTCACCAGTTTTATCGAAATCAAATGAGGCATTTAATTTTTTACCCGAAAGAACCATGGGGAGCCTACTTTGGAACCTTTCTATCAAAAATAAAAATATCGTTGGTTATCAATTCAAAAGTGTGTTTCAGACACTTGCTGAGGCACCCAAAAATGCAACTATTTCTCAAATGCTGGGTGTCTGGTGCGACGTTGGAACCTATATAGGTAAACAAACTAGTGGATCAGTTACTTTTCACCCTTAGATGGTGCTACTTTTGGATTATCTAGAAACTCAAAATTTCTGGTTCTTATTTTTTCCTCAAGTTCGCCGGGAGTTAATTGTTTTGCTAAAATAATTTTCTCCGCTATTCTAACCTTTGGGGCACCAACTATTAATTTCTCTACTCCAGCTATTTCTTCAGGATCAAGTTTGTTTAAAACATATTCGCAGATAATTTTGTTTAACATCCTACCATGTTCAAGCGACTCATTTGGATTAGAATTAAGTGTTCTCTCATACGTTCTATATTATATTTTTCTTTATTTAAATCCCAATCTGGATCAACACTCAAAAAAAGAATGTACCGACGGCGAAAACCGTCGTTATACTCAAGTTTTTGTAACCAATCTTCTGGTTTAAATTTCATACTATTTATTTTAACATAATATTTTTAACTTGGCTGGGAGACTAGGAATCGGACCTAGATTAAAGGCTTCAAAGGCCTCTGTCCTACCGTTAGACGATCTCCCAATATGTAATCATTTATTTTGCTCTAAAATCTTCACTAGTGCAAGTTCGAGCGGTAGCTCGGCAATAAATGCATTGTCGGCACTCTGGTAAAATTCAAGCAACACTGATAGCGCCGGAGAACGGAGCATGTTCTCCTTATCCTTTTTTAATAAAGATTTTAAAAATTCTAAATCGGTTTGAGATAAATTTCCCATCATTTCGTTTTCAAGTTTTGGCGCATAACGCAGGATTATCGCCATGCGAAATTTTGTAATGATGAGTTTAAAATAAAGTTGCATATCGAGATTGGCTTGGGAAGCAATTCTAATAGTTTCTATTCCTTTTTCTAAATTTTTCTCAACAATTGCAGAGATAAAATCATTCACGAGAATTGTTTTCGGCGCACCAGTTATTTTCTCCACATCTTCTTTGGTAATTTTTTTCTTTTTTCCGGAGAAATTTAAAACTTTTTGAAGTTCACCTTGCCCGTCTCGGTATGATCCATCCGCTAGAATCGCCAGAAGTTCCGCTCCGCTCTTCTCTAAATCATAACCCTCTTCTTTAGCAACATATAAAATTATATTTTTAAGCATAACCTCGGAAGCTTTTTTAAAAGTAAAAACTTGGCAACGAGAAATTATTGTTTCTGGAACTTTGTGCAATTCTGTTGTTGCAAGAATAAAAATTACATGTTTTGGTGGCTCTTCGAGGGTTTTTAATAATGCGCCCCATGCATCTTTTGAAAGCATATGAACTTCATCAATGATATAAACTTTGTATTTTGAATCAAAGGGTAAGACTCGTACTCCCTCTCGAAGTTCTTTTATATCTTCTATCCCTCTATTTGAGGCGGCATCGATCTCATAGAGATCATTTGCCGATACGCCAATACTTGTCGCAAAAATCCTTGCCACAGAAGTCTTTCCCGTGCCACGAGAACCAACGAATAGATATGCATGGGAGACCTTCTTTGTCTTTACTGAACTTTCCAAGACTTCAGTAATATGATCTTGCCCAAAGACTTGATCCCATTTTTGTGGTCGATATTTTCTATATAAGGCCAAATCGTGCATGGTCATAGTATACTAGATATTAAAATTATTTCAAAAAACTGTTGATGATTTTTTCTACTTGTGAAGCATTTTCTGTTGTCATTAATTTTATTCGAAGATCTTTAGCGCCATCAAAGCCATTCACATATGCTTTGAAATGTTTCTTCATTATTGCGAAATTTTTATATTTGCCCAGCATTTTTTCAAAAAGTTTTGTGTGTAGAAGCATGACACTAAGTTTTTCGTGAAGCGAGGGAATATATTGAGAAAAGCCTTTCGCAGGCTGACGAGCCGAGAAGTTCGCTGGCGCAGTAGCGCCAGATAGATTGCTTTTCGAGATATGTTCCGAGCGAAACAACCACGGATTGCCGAATATTGCCCTACCCAACATAACACCATCACAGCCGGTTTCTTCTACTTTCTCTTGCGCATCTTTAAAATCAAGAATGTCTCCATTGCCAATTATTAATGTATTTACTTTCATCTCGTCACGAATTTCAATTATCCTCTTCATTAATTCCCAATGCGCAGGAACATTGGACATTTCTTTGCGTGTTCGGAGATGTATTATGAGAGCCGCTAAATTTTCTTTTAGTAAGGTTCGTACCCATACTTCCATTTCATTTTTACCTGCCCGACTATCGGCTCCGCCGGGCGGGTTGTATCCAATTCTGGTTTTTACTGATATGGGTAGTCTGTCAGCGCCTTCTCTTGCCGCTTTAATTATTTCTCTTGCAAGTTTTGGATTTTTTATAATCGCTGCGCCAGCGCATTGTTTTTCAATAGACCTATCTGGGCAACCCATGTTTATATCCACACCATCAAAACCAAGTTCTCGACACAATCC
>CAYIUH010000002.1:0-25014 GCA_964366625.1 uncultured Candidatus Saccharibacteria bacterium | reverse complement strand
TGTGTAGAGAGTTCCAGCAAAACTTTGTTGTACCGTATGTGAATGTCGGGATGATGCTCTTCCATTTCCGCAATGTCGGCCACTAAATTTATAAAATTTATAGCGCCGATAAAATCTTTAAATTTATATTCTTTAGAAATTTTAACCCCCTTATCGTTGAGTGTCCAATCTGAAATTTGCGTCAAATAATCTTCAGCCTCTGCACGACCAAAAGGCTTCATTCCCTTATTCTCGCACGGCACGCACTTTTTTTTTAATAAATTATTCATAAATTTTCTCTCAACTTTGCAATCTGATAAATACTAAAAACAAGCACGAGAGCAGCAATCCATTGTAGCGGAGCAAGCACCGTATCGTTTACAATATAATCTAACAAAATAGCAACAAAGGGGAAGGTAAGTTCAAGAATTGTAGACACATGTACCGGAGTTTTCGCAAGCCCTTTGTAATAAATAAGTAGCGCAACCATACCAGTGGAGACAGCAATCAACGCCAAAAAACCAAATTGAGACATCGTGGGTATGGCAAGTGCAGTTCCTTTTTCAAATCCTGAAATATGCGCACGCCCGAACAAAAACAAAATTGGCAGAGAGATAATCACAGTAATTAAAAATCTATAAAATGTGCTGACCTCGGCGCGAACTTTTCCTAAAAGCATTTTGGAAAATGTTGTGGAAGACCCCCAAGCAAAAGCGGCACCGAGGGCGTAGAGGGCGGCAATAATCGTGCCTTCACCTGTTTTAAAATTCACCATGCCATTCGGAAATGTCACAAAATAAGCTGAAAGCACAGCGAGCAATGCCCATTTTATATATCTACTATCTAATTTTTCTTTCAAAAAAATACGAGCAGTAGTGATGGCAAATATCGGTTGAAGTTTTTGTAAAAGAAATACCACCGAAATAGAAATAAAGTGTACTTTGCCGAGCGCAGTCGTGAACCAGAGAGTGCCGAAAAGTCCGCTCAATATAGCAATCAAAACTATCAGCCACCACTCTCTCTTGGTAAGTTTGGTTTCTAAAACATATTTATAAACAAAGGGCGATAAAATTATAAGGCCAATCAAATGTTCAAGAAATATTATCGTGATAGGTGGAAGTGAATACAGGTGTTGACGAATCAAACCATCAAAAGCCCAAAGCGTAGCCGCTAGAATAATAAAAACGGGACCGGTGTATGAATTTTGCATAAGTTTATTTTAACAAACCGAGTTCGAGCGCAGCTAAAGCCGCTTCGCCCCCAACATGAATTCTGGCTTTGGCTTGTTTTAAATTATTTACAGTCAGGACACCAAAGCCAACGGGAATATCATCTTCGAGCATCACTTCTAGAGCCCCTTCTTGAGCCATTTTGCACACATAATCAAAGTGCGGAGTTTCTCCACGAATAACACAACCGAGAGCAACTAAGAAATTATATTTTTTACTCAGCGCCATTTTATGCAAAGCAAAAGGAAGTTCCACAGAACCCGACACATTTATCACCTTGATATTTTTTTGTATTACTTTGCACTTTTCCAAAGCTATAAGCGCACTTTCTAAAAGCTTGCTTGTAATTTCACCATTCCATCTCGCAACCACAATGCACGTTTTCAGCTTTTTTCCGTTTAAATACTTATATGTTTTATTTTTTATTTGCATATTTAGCAAGTATATCAAATTCTAAATTTAAAAAATCACCGTTTTTCTTGTTTTTCAAATTTGTATTTTTAAAAGTGTACGGAATAATCTTGACAATAAAAGAATTTTTCATAACTTTTACCACAGTTAAACTAATCCCCTCCACGGCCACTGAACCCTTGTAAACCAAAAACTTATTAAAGTTTTTATTGGGTATTTTTATTTCAAATACTCGTGAATTTCCTTCTTTTTTTATATGAAGAATTTCGCCTTTCCCATCAATGTGTCCCAGCACTATGTGCCCATCTAGACTATCACCTAAAACTATTGATCGTTCAAGGTTAACTATATCATCTTTCTTTAAAAAATCTAAATTAGAGAGTCTGAGTGTTTCCGGAATATATTCAAAAGAAATATTTTTACCTACTTGATTTACAGTGGAACAAACACCATTCACACTAATACTTTCCCCTAATTTTACTTTTCCTAAATTATTTAAAACTTCTAAAAATAACCCACCCTGATTGGATCTTGCATTTTTTACCTTTGCAGTTTTAGAAATTATACCTGTGAACACAATTTTATATCTTTTTTAATTTGGGCGATAAGTTCTTTTTCGGTTTTAAATTTTTTATATTTTCGCAAAAATTTATGAAGTTCAAGAGTCACTTCTTTGCCGTATGCATCTCCACTGTATCCTATGAAATGAGCTTCCACTTTACTATCTGGGCCAATCACAATCCCCGCTCGATATTCCTGACCATCCAGAACTGCCACTCCAGCATAAACTCCATCTAGCGGAACATACGGAGGCAATGCCTCCGTATGTTCCGCCTTTATATCTAAATTCACAGTAGGAAACCCTAATTTCCTGCCATAACCATCACCCTTGATTACAATACCAGTAATTATATATTTCATATTAACATACACAGGCGTTGCCTGTGTATTTTTTTCCATTTATTCCGAAAGTCTGCTATCTATGCGAGTCATGTCTCTCGGAAATGCTGTTGCCTCTTTAACATTTGCTAATTCAAGCATGCGGGCAGTAAAACGCTCTAAACCAGTGGAAGACCCGCCATGAGGAGGCATACCACATTTAAATGTCTGTAAATAGTACTCGAACTTTTTTGGATCCATTCCCCAATCTTTTATTTTTTTCACCAACATGTCGTAATCATGGATTCGTTGCGCACCGCTATTTATTTCAAGCCCTCGGAATAGTAGATCGAAGCCACGCGAAAATGGCGCTTCTCCCGGATCTTCATAAGTATAAAAGGCACGCTTTTTTGTTGGAAATCTGGTTATAAAGACAAAATCGGAATGCAAATTTTTCTTTACATACTCACAAAGTTGGCGTTCGTCTTCTGGCGACATATCGTTTGTATCTTCAATCGTACGATTAAATTCTTTCGCCACCAGCGCTTGAGCTTCAGCGAGAGTAAATATCGGAATTTCGCTTGAAATTTCCGGCACAGTTGTGTTAAAGCGAGTAAATATATCGCTGTGCAACTTCCCTACTGTGTTGACAGTATCACGAACTGCGTTTTCAAGAACTTTCATCGGGTCTCGTTCATTTTCAATAAAACCCATTTCAAAATCCATTTGAGTTATTTCGCTTAAGTGTCTAGTCGTTGCGCTTTTTTCTGCGCGAAATACTTTAGCAATGGTACATGAGCGTTCGAATGCTCCTACCATAATCTGTTTGTAAAATTGCGGGCTCGTAGCCAAGTATGCTTTGTGATCTTTAAAATAATTTACCGAGAAAACAGCCGATCCGCCCTCAGCATCCCCTCCCACGATTGCGGGGGACATGAACTCCGTAAACCCCTGAGACCTCAAGGAATGACGATATGCTTCAAGCATACTGGACTGCATTGTAAAAATATCTTTAGTTCTCTCAGATCGCAATGTGTAAGGTAAATTATCCAGATGAGTATCGAGATTTACAGATTCATTAAGCTCAAATGGTAAGTCTACCGCTTTTGAAAGAACTTCAATCCCTGTGACTTCTATTTCAACTCCACCACCTTGCTTGGCATTTTTATCATTTCGTTCTTTCACAAGACCTTTTATTTTTAGCACCCACTCAGGGCGAATTTCTTTTGCCATGGCAATAGCTTCAGGGTGAATAGGCAAAGTAACACACTGCACCTTCCCCGTCATATCCCGCATATCAAAAAATACCATTTTCCCCTGATCCCGCCTGACATCCACCCAGCCAGCAATGGTTACTTTTTTCCCTATGTGATCTTTTAAATCCCTTATATAAATTCTGTTTTGCATATTAATTTATCTTTTCATTTCTTCCCTTAATTGTCCCCCAGGCAATAATCACAATACTAACTATGACATAAAAAATACTCACCCAGCGGAAAATTTGTTCTGGATAAGGAGCAAATAAATCCCCGGAGCCCGGATCCCCGTAAAAAATAAACAACAAGGTCGCCAGCGGGATGAACCATTTAGCAAACTTTTTCCAAGCAGGGATAGCTTGAGGAAGAAAAAGAAGAATTAAAAAAATAAAAGCAAGAGCCGGCATGCCGTACACGAGGGGGTCACCTATATTGTTTAGTAATTCCCTGCATGAGTATTGATCGTGTAAACAAAACCCAAATTGTAAAGAGTTAGTAAGAAAAAAACCAGCACCCCATAACACCAAAGACAATAATAGTGCAATCAATATTTTTTTTCTTGTATTCATCTAATTATTATACCACATTTTCACTATTTCAACCCCACAACCGTATTATATGTTCCACCATTATCCAGTTTTACCGAAATTTTATACCATTTTCCAGATTTTAATCCTTTAGTTTTCCAGTTGTAAATATATTGCTGGCTTGTTGGATCCCATTTAAAATCATTACCTATGGTTTCTGGAAAAGCATAGAAGGGCTCATCCACTGAAGCATTCATAGAGGAAATTACTTCTGGTGCGATCCAAGCTGGAGGTGTTATTGTCTGTAATATCGTACCATCGACCGCTTTTAATTGAAATTTAACAGGTATAGTACTGCCTGCTTTAAATACACTCAGAGCTTGATTTTCTTGGTAGGTATTATCATTTATTGGCTGTAAGAAACCACTGAAATAGTACGGGGCTATAAGATCATCTGGCGTTGGGTTAAAAACTATATCAATGTCTCCATCCCCATCAAGGTTGATTTCAATCTCTGTATTCTCGGGTTCTGCGCTCTGCACCACAAAACTCGCTTCTGTTTTTATTGTGGTGGGCATATCTTCGAATGAAACTATTGGTGTAATTTCATCCGCAGAGAAATTATCAATGGTTACTGTTGTTAGCCCATTGTCAGTACCCTTATAAACGAAATCATACATTCCTTCTTTGGGAAGAAAAATGTATTGACCCTCTCCTGTATATAAAAAGGCGCTTCCGGGGATTTCTTCTTTAATTGAAAGAACTTCAGCAAAGGGGTCTTGATTTTGGTCTATGCCTGTGAAATTCCTATCTTGGTCATAGGCACCTAGAAATACGGGGGAGTGAGAACTGATAATTAGTTGGTCTTCAATATCTACGACTTCTGGTTTGGTCTGTAAGATAAAGTTGGTTTCTGTAATTTCTCCTTTTCTTATTATTGATGTTAAAATATTTTGTATGGGTTCAGTATTTAGTAAATCTCTGTGTTGGGAAATTTCATTATTGGGATATTTATATAAATAAATATTAAAAAAGTAACTTTCATCCACATCTGACGAAACTGCGCTTGGATATACCACCGTCGCATCCCCTTCAACAGTTGGCGCCACCTCATAACTCTGCTGTCCATGTTCAGTTGTATATCTTATGGCCTTCATTGTTGGCCTGCCCCAGCCAGCAACTTGCACAACACGAATAGGGTCTGGTAATTCGTAGTTGTCATACTCGTCGTGAAATATTTGCGCTTGATTTAAAAGACCTTCATCGAGAATTTCCGGTATACGAGTAACAAACGGATCCGGTTTAGAGCGAACAGTATCATTAGTCAAAAAAGAAAACAACTTTCCATAACTGTTCACAAATTCATCCCAGAGATTTATCCAGGGCGCAGTAAATTCTGCCTCTGGGTCAAAGACAATTACCGGATCTAAAATTTCGTCAAAATATCTTTCTGATGGAAGCAAACCATATGCGCTTGGCAGATTTTGGGCAAGTTGACGCATATGAATAGAATTAGCAAAGACACTATAAATACTCTCACCATCTCCATGCAAAAGTCCGCCGATTGCCTGAGGAGTGCCTAGCTGTGGAGCGCCAATCATAACAAAAGATTCAATTAAGTTATCTTTCCCCTCCTCCTCAAGCTTTTTAATAATCACCTTCCCTAAAAGTCCACCCATCGAGTGAGCTACTATTGACACCTTGCCACTTTTAGAATTGTTTGCTAGTTCTTCTATTCTTGCCAGAACATCAACAACTTCATTTTCTGTTTTAATCCCATTTTCTACTATAGTATCTGGCAAAAATCTCCAGTCATAAGGAAGCGGAAACCATTCATTTATTGTTCCATCTCCCACTAAACCATCCATAAAATCAGAGAAGGGTTCGTAGATTGGAGTTCCAAAGAAAGTATTGATTATATCATCTGTATAAATTTCATTTTCACTTTCACCGTTATCATTGAGAGCAAGTTCGGGTATGTCGTTGCTCAATACGTCTGGCGGCTAGAGTTCATCTCCCTCCATTTTTAAATTACTTCCCTTAATCCCCGGCAGGAAAAGAACATTGGAGAAACAATTTTCAGCGCATTCTTCCGGTGGAGGTGCGCAAAGCTCATCCATACACCAAGGGTTAAAAAGAATATTGTCAGTAACAGCGTCACCAAGACCATTTGGGTTTAGATTTTCATTAAAAGGTCCTGTAGAGTTTCCCCAGTAATTGTTTTCTGCTCTGAAGGAAGAAAATTGTGCCGCATTTGCGCCGTATGATAAATTACCAAAAATTACACTGTGATGCACATCTATTATAGTTGAAAAACCACTAGCGTCCTCTGTCTTCAAACCATCGCCACCATTGTTGCTTATTTCACTACTCTCAATGTTCAGGTGCCCTTGTATTTGTTTAATGCCCGTGCCCAAATTATGTGTCACCAAAACATTCTGCATTGTAATATCCTGGTTTAGGGCATGATCAAAGAAAACCGTCGGATGGTCGTCCGCACCAGCATAACGCACAACTACATTGGACCAAATACTCGGGAATTGGGAAACAGGCAACCAAATCCCTTTCCAATCGCCAGAGGTAGGGCTTGTGGTATTGCTATCGCCGTTTGTGTCTCCCCCCACCGTATCGTCTTTTATTGAAGTAAAGTAAATTTTTTCATCCTCTGTTCCGATAGCTTCCAATTCAGCATTATTAAAAATAAGTATAGAATTCTCATCTTCGAATTTAACAACTACTCCAGGAAATATTCTAATTTCCCAACCAGGATTTATTGTAACTTCACCAGATATTATATACGGGCTATTTTCCACAACCCAGTCTTGATTCCCAGTGACTGTTCCCGATACAATGGTTTCCGCTAGGGCTCTTATGGGTGAAAAGAATACCAGAAAAACGGCTATCGCTGCAACCATAGCTCCCAAAACCAGCACCTTGTTCGCTAAATTCATAATTGTCTAAATATTATCAATATTTCCCAAAACCGCAAGGGGTTCGTATAAAAGTTCACGATCGTGAACTTTTGTAAAAATAATAAATGATTGTAGATTAATTCTAAATTTCAATCAACCCCAATTTGATAAGTCTTGAGCGAATACCGCCTACCTGGCGACCGGTAAGTGCGGAAATATTTTTAACGGTCTTCCCATTTTTGAATTGCAATATAATTTCTTTTTCTTCTTCCTCTGTCCATTTTTTGTAAGCATTTGAATGCTCTTCACGTATTTTCTCTAAAGTTCTTTTGGGCTGACTTGGGAGCTCGGCTCCCAAGTCAGCCTTTTGTGTATTTTTCTTAATTTTTCCCCCAGATACAATCATAAAATTGTCATGCATTTTTTTAATTTCAATTTCAAAAAGTTTCCCGAAAACTTGCTGGGCCTCTCTAGATTTTTTTTTAAATTCAAGATCTTTTTCTAAAATTTCCGGATGTACTTTAAACGCATGTTCATTTATGCCAAGCAAATAAAGACCCGACAACCTTCGCACTCGTGAGAGCGCCACATAACCCTGTCCAAATTCGAAAACTTGAGAAAGGTCCATCACCGCCGCATCCATACTCATGCCCTGACTTTTGTGTACTGTGATAGCCCAGGCAAGTCGAAGAGGAATTTGAGTGATTTGCGCTCGGATTTTTCCATTTTCTTCTACTGTCCAATCCATCGGAACAATAGTTATATTTCTACCATTTTTAGTTTTAATAATCGGGTAGTCGGTAAAATCTTCAAAACTAACCACCATGCCGAGCGTACCATTTACAAATCTTTCTTTTGGATTATTTTTGGTACACATAACTACGGCGCCGATCTTGAGTTCCAGATTCTCCGGCGACAAACACCCCTTTTTGAGTACTGAAATTATTTTTTCATTTCCGTTCGCTGTCATTTTAAATATTTTTATTTCAGTTTTTAGTTTCAAAAGTTCAATATTGTTCAGCTTGTCGACATCCACATTGTGTGAAAAAAGTTTTGTAATATCTTCCGGTGGCTTATTCGTACGAATATGCCGAGCCATGATGTGGTCACGATGTCCTTGCAAAAAATTATTGGTGCGAATAGCCGAAAGCACTGACAAAAAATCAGCATCATCTTGGCGGTGTTGTTCAGCCAGATAACACACAACCAGTTGCGCTCGCCCCCATGCGCCGCTACTATAGGCAAAAGTTTTAGGCAATCCAATTTCTGTAATCAGTAAATTTTGTTTTTCTGTTTCCATCTCTTCTCTCTTTACTACCGGCGGTAACTGGAAAAAATCCCCGACTAAAATAATCTGGATACCACCAAAAGGTTCGCTCGCTTGTTTTATTTCTCGGCATACCATGTCTATCATGTTGAGCGTATTGGGAGAGAGCATGGAAATTTCATCAATAATAAGCACATGTGTCCTCCGAATGCGTTTTACAATATATTCACTGCTCGCAATTTTATCTAAATCATATTTATCTAATTTGGTTCTAATCCCGATTCCACTCCAAGAATGAATAGTCATTCCACTAATGTGCGTGGCGGCGATCCCCGTTGAAGCCGTAATGGCCGGCTCTATTCCACAACTCCGTAAATAATTTACAAAAGTATTTATGGTATGCGTCTTCCCCGCCCCGGGCTCACCAGTCAAAAAAACATTCGCCCCAGTTTTTAAAATGTTTAGTGCCTCCGCTTGGGTCATAATCAGAATATTCTAACACAACTAGAAAAATAAAATTAGTGGCATTTTTTTATAATTTACAATGGTCAGGGACTTCAAACTCATGTATTGAACTGTTATGAATCACTTCATGAACTTCTCCATTTAGAATATTGTGAAGCAAACGAATAATTCCACCCGATGTAACTACTAAAATTTTTTTATCTTTTTTATTTTCTTGTAATTCTTTTATAAAAGAAAAAAGCCTAGTTTTGACATCTTCAACATGCTCACCTCCATACGGACGATAGTCATATTGTTGATTGAAGTCTTTCCGGATCATTTCCCCCGTTGGATCTACTTTTTTTATATTTTTTCCAGCCAAAGATCCAAAATCTCGCTCCCTCAAACGAGAATCAAAAATAATTTGTAAATTTAATTTCTGATTTATAATTTCCGCAGTTTGCTTGCACCTTATTAAATCAGAAGAGTAAATTTCAAAAAAGTCTGCTGGTATTTCTTGAGTAATTTTTCTTGCTTGATCGACACCTTCTTCCGTTAAAGGTATATCTACATGCCCCGTCACAACACCCTCTCTGTTGTGTCCAGTTTGCCCATGTCGAACAAAATATATTTTCATAACAATTTCATTATATTCTATAAACTTAAAAACAACAAAAGAAGTTATTATTTTTTAAGTTTCGAAATGAACTTTGAAATCTGTGATAAAATTTTTGGAGTTTTATTTTTCTTTACGATGTTTATTATCGCACTTCCTATAATACAAATCTGTGCATATTTTTTTATTAAATCTAAATCTTGCAACGAGGAAATACCAAACCCAACTGCAAGCGGGAAGGTGAAATCTTTTTTAACCCTAGAAAGATATAAATTTATATTTTTTGAAAAATTTTTTCCCTTACCCGTCGTACCCTGCCTTGAAGTACAATAAAGAAATCCACTTGCTAGTTTTTGAATCTCTTTCAATCGGTCATCCTCAATCGCTGGAGAAATTACATAAATAAAATGTATGTTCAATTTTTTTAAATAAAATTTCAATTTTCTGCATTCCTCTGAATCAAACGGTAAATCTGGGACAATCAGACCAGATACCCCGTATTTTTTACAAGTTCTACAAAATTTATCTATTCCCATTCGTATTACTATATTTGCATAAGTCATTATGACCACAGGAGTTTTTAACCTAATATTTATATATTTTGCTAATTTAAAACTGTCCATCACTCTGGTCCCACTCTCTAAAGACTTCTGACATGCTTCCACTATCAGTGGCCCATCAGCCATCGGATCAGAAAAAGGAATTTGAATTTCAATAATGTCGGCTCCAGACATAACTAAAGTCTTTGCAATTTTTTTTGAAAATTTTAAAGTTGGATAACCAGTTACAATGTGAGTCATGAGACCCATACTTTTTTCATATTTTAAACTTTCCATCAATTTATCAATTTTATTTTTCATATCTTTTTATTTCCTCGATTAAGAATTTTTTAAAATCTTGATTTCTAGTAAATCTAGTTAAGTTGAAAATATCCTTATCGCCCCGACCAGACACATTCACAACAACAATTTTATTTTTTGTTAATTTGGGGAGAATTTTATATGCATGAGCAAGCGCATGCGCAGACTCGAGCGCTGGTATCACCCCTTCATATTTTGCAGTAAGCTGTAAAGCACCGACTGCTTCTCTGTCTGTCGATGACTGCAATTCAACCCTTTTATCTTTATATAATTGAGCTAATTCAGGCCCCATCCCTGGATAATCAAGTCCAGCTGCCACGCTATGTGTGGGAGCTATATGTCCTTCTTTTGTCTGTAAAAATAATGATCTATACCCCTGAAAAATTCCAAGAATTCCGTTGTTTTTTCTAGAAGCATTTTCACCAAGTTTTTTTCCTACTCCACCAGCTTCTACACCGACAAGTTTAACCTTTTTATTTTTTATAAAATCAAAAAAGGCACCAATAGCGTTACTACCACCACCAACACAAGCAACTACCATATCTGGTAATTTTTTTTCAACTGCAAGTAATTGCTTTTTAATTTCTTTTCCTATTACCGACTGAAAAGTTCTGTTCATTGTCGGATAAGGATGTGGGCCTAGCACAGAACCTATCACGTAATAACTTTCGTCTGAATTTGCCATCCAATACTTCAGAGCTTCATTCACAGCATCTTTTAGAGTTTTACTTCCAGAAGAAACACTTATAACTTCTGCTCCAAGTTGTTCCATCAAAAAAACATTTGGCCTTTGACGAGCAATATCTAACTCGCCCATAAAAATTTTACACTTCAAGCCAAACTTCGCTGCCACGGTTGCTGTAGCAACACCGTGCTGACCTGCGCCTGTTTCAGCAATAAGTTCTTTTTTGCCGAGCCTCTTGGCAATAAGCGCTTGACCGATGCAATGTGTAATTTTATGCGCACCAGTATGATTCGCTCCTTCGTTTTTAAAATAAAGTTTTGCCCCACCGAAATGTTTTGTAAGATTTTTTGCATAAATTAACGGCGTCGGCCGACCGCTAAAAGATTTCAGGAGTTCTTTGAATTCTTTTTGAAACTTTTTATCTTTTTTTGCTTTTCCAAATTCTTCTTCTATTTCGTGTAATGCATGCATAAGCATCTCGGGCACATACGCCCCTCCGAATTTATTAAAATATCCATTGGTTTTCATATAATCTTTGCTCCTTTCTTAATCGCCACTTTTCTGACCGTCGCCAATGATTGGTATTTTTTTAAATCCCGCAGTGGCACAAATTTATAAGCTTGATTTTCTCTATCGAGTTTTACATTGTTTATATTTACGGATTCGGAGGTTAATTCGACCAGATAAATAAATTCCATAATTATAGTTCTAGTCCGATGATAATCGTAGAAATAGTGCTCAATACTTATTAACTGCTTGCACTGTACAATCAAAGAAGTCTCTTCCATAAGCTCTCTTACCACAGCCTGTTCAGGAGTTTCTGTTGCTTCTATATGACCGCAGGGCAGGGTCCACGCTCCAGGATCGGGAACACTGTTCTTACTCCTTTGCAAAAGCAAGACTCTTCCCCCAACAAACAAAACCCCTGATGCGACCACGGCAAAACTGTGCTGTCGTAGAGCATTGTTTGGGTGTCTCTTAATTTTTGAGAAACTAATAACTTTTGTCATAAAAAATATGGGCGGCTGACATGAGTCGAAACTCTCTGTCAGCTCATGCCCTTAAAAATCAAAATCATGGAACTCGATTTCTCTGTTATTCCGATGAATCGTGAATTCATAGCAAGGAGAGTAGCTGGAATTTTCTCCTAGCAGTAATTCTAACGCAGAAAAACCTTCTTCGCACTTTTTGATCATTTGATACACATCCTGCGCCCGTGAATCTGGCCACTGTGACCGGAAAAAACCGCCACACTCTCGGATAATACGGTTAAATCCATTAGTGTTGTTGTTTTCCACACATTCCAGCATGCGTGGGCGGACCTCGTTCTGAATGTACTCCACGATAGTATCTTCAGCTGTTCTCCAGTACCTCCCCACAACAAATCCGAAGGACTTGTCTGGCGTAGCTAGTGGAACAAACGCCATGAGATATTCACTCTTTATCACCAACGTCCCGTTCCACGGGGATCTCAGCCATTGGTATGGCTCTTTTTTAAAATCTCCCCTGGAAACAGCTCTAACCACAAGTCCGGTCTTGCTCCCCTTTAGCGCAGTTTGCAATTTCTTTATGACCAGTCTTTCGGGGATATTTTCCCGATCAACAATCATATAATTGGTAACTGGCAACCCGCTCGCCTCCAGCATAAGCGCCCGCCAGATTTTCGGAGGAAGATCCTTATCATTGGCTCGCAGGTCGACAAAACCCAGAATTTCCATTTTCTTCCCCTTTCAAAACCCCAACCAAAGACGCAAAGTTACGGCACCCGCAATAATCGCAAGTGCCTTAAGAAGTGTGATGCTTAAAGAATTTTTCATATCTCTCCTTTTTCTTTAAAATTCTAGTGGACGCCCCTCGCAAGCGAGACGTCCACCGACAACACGGTTAACTAAACCGCATCTAGATCCACCAGAACCAAGGCCACCACATAGGTGCTACCTCCTTTCAAAGGACAATTTCCGTCCCCTCTAGGAAACGAAAAATGACGCTCTTGCGCCACTTAATGGATTCCTTGTTTGGTCAGAGAGAAAATAAAGAAAAAAAGAAATCAACAGAACAGCGCAAAAGCAGACAGCTCTGCGCCCCACCAAGAATCCTTTTTGTCCTTATTTTTATTATTAATATTTAATTGAATTTTACTATCTATCAGCATACTAGTATGCTAGTATGCTGATGTTAAAAAGTCAAGAGGGTGTATCGTGATACCTGTGGAAAACTATTTTATTACTTTATATTTAAAAATTTTAAAACCCTACGAAATCCGCCTTCTTTCTTGCGCATCTCTCGTGAACCACGAGTAATGGTAGCAACACCCAAATGCAAATCATCCGCAATGGCCCCCTGATACTCCCCTTTTGCCAGACGCTTGACTATCTGCCAACGCACACTTACATTTTCAAATTCATGAGGTGTTAATATGTCTTTTATAAAATCATTAAGGAGGCCTTTGTCTTTGGAAATTTTATTTATTACCTCAATTAATTCTTTTTTATATTGTTCTAAATTATTTTTCATTTGTTTTTTGTTTCAAACATCAGCATGCTAGTATGCTAATATGCTAATGTTTGTTTTATTAATTTTTACTAATTATAAATTTTTATCTGATTTTTTAAATTCTGCAATTTCTGTCAATAATTTTTCTGTTTGCTCCCAACTCAGACACCCATCAGTAATGGATAATCCGCCCCGGTCTAGCTTTTCAGGCTCGTTGGGAATAACTTTTTGATTACCTTCTTTTATAAAGCTTTCAAACATAAAACCTTTTACTACTTTCAGTAAATCTGGATTTTCTCTAAAAGCATCGAGGGATTCATCCACAACTAGAATCTGATTTAGATGATTCTTGTTTCCGCCCACAATACTATTGTCATGACTAGCATCTAAAATAATCGCCGGATTTTTTATTCCATGCTTTTCCATTTCTTTTTTTGCAATTTCAATATGAATCGATGAATAATTTGGACCCTGTTTCCCGCCACGTAATACCAAGTGGGCAAAAGGATTACCTTCCGTCCTTACTTCATAACCGTCAAAAACAGCCACATGGGGATATTGTGCGGCAACAATGCTATTTATACCGATATCAATAGAGCCATATGTCGGATTCTTTAATCCAACTGCGCAGGGAAGCATAGAAGCATAAATACGATGTTCTTGATCTTCGGCGCTCCTGGCTCCGATCGCAACCCAAGACAATAATTCTTGGAAACTTTTTGAATTGTGCGTAAATAACGCTTCGTCTGCTATCGGTAAGCCCAGTTTTAAAACTTCAATCATCATTCCCCTCGTATAATAAATCCCGTTTTCAACGTCGGGTTTACCTAACGGATCAGGTTGATTTACTGGACCTGTCCAGCCCTTGGTCGTGCGAGGTTTCTGGATAAAAACTCGCATGATTATTTTTAAATAATCTTTTAATTTTATTTCTAGTTGTTTTAACTTTTTGGCATATTCTAAAACCGCCTCTTTGGGCCAGGCACTACATGGTCCCACAATGATCAAAAAACGCGCATCTTTACCTGCCAAAATTTTCTTTACCTCTTCCCTGTCTTGATTTATTTTTTCTCGCTCCTCTTTTCCTAGAGGGAAACGTTCTGCAATTTCTGAAGTAGAGGGTAATTTTTTTAAGGTAGTTGCATTCATTTTTTTAAAAAAAACTAGCTATTGCCCTTTTTATAATCCGTTATAAATTTTTCCAAACCGATATCGGTTAGTGGATGCTTCAATAAAGCTAAAATAGAGTCGAGTGGACTTGTAACAACATGGGCTCCAACTTCGGCGCATTTGATTATATGCAATGGACTGCGAATAGATGCCGCTAATACCTGTGTCTTATAATTTTGTATTTTAAATATTTTAACTATTTGTTCAATTAATTTTACTCCATCATGTCCAATATCATCCAACCTACCCAAGAATGGCGAAATATAGGTAGCCCCAGCCCTCGCCGCAAGTATTGCTTGCCCAGCACTAAATACTAAAGTGCAGTTCGTTTTAATCCCCTTTTTGCTAAAATATTTAATCGCTTTTAACCCATCTTGAATCATCGGTACTTTAACTACAATATTTTTATGCAAAGCGGAGAGGAGTTCTCCCTCACGTATGATTCCTTCAAAATCTGTACTGATTACTTCTGCGCTTACATCACCTTTCACTATTTTACATATGGCAACATAATGTTTGTTAATATTATTTTTGCCGGTAATACCCTCTTTTGCCATCAAGCTGGGATTGGTAGTTACTCCATCTAAAATTCCTAGGTCATTAGCTTCTTTGATTTGATTAAGGTTGACGGTATCAATAAAAAATTTCATAATAATAAAAATAAATTTAATAAATCCTCACTCCGATCTTCTCTCGCACTTCGTTCATCTTTAGAGATGCTATTCTTTTCGCCCTTTCGCCACCTTCTTTTAAGATCGCCAGCGCACCAGGAATGTCTTTCTCAAGTTCTTTTCTGCGTTCTCGAATGGGCGCAATAAATTTTTCTAAATCTTCTATCAATAGCTCCTTAAGCTCTTTGTATTTTCCTGTTTTGCTTTTATAAATCGGATCAAGTTCAGAAGCGGGGCGAAGTAAGTTATGTATCGCATAAACATTTTTCGGCTTACCTTCTTCTTTGCCCTCTCCTGAATCCGTTACAATGCTCATCACTGCTTTTTTTATCTCTTCATATTCAGCAAAAAGCGGAATGGTGTTAACATAACTCTTGGACATTTTTCTTCCATCAGTACCAGGCACGACTGATACATCTTTCATAATCATCGCTTCCGGCAATTTAAAAGTTTCGCCATAAATTTTATTAAATTTTTCGGCAGTATCACGGGTTATCTCTATGTGTTGTTTTTGGTCAGCGCCGACAGGAATAATATCTGGATTATAAAGTAATATGTCAGCCGCCATCAGCATTGGGTAGTTAAAAGTACCAACATCTATTTCTTTATTTTTCGCTTCTGCGTCTTTGAAAGCATGCGCTCGCATTAAATACGGCATTGTCGTTATAGTATCGAAAATCCAGCAAAGTTCGGTGTGTTCAGACACGTCGCTCTGCTTAAAAAATGTAACTTTTTTAGGATCCAAACCTAATGCCAAATAATCCAACACCACTGCAGTAATATTGTCGCTCATTTCGCTTGGACTTTTTACGGATTTCATAGCATGATAATCCACAATCAGAGCATAAACTTCATATTTCTCTTGGTCGCTTAACAATTGTTTAATCATGCCAAAATAGTTACCAATATGAGGTTTCCCAGACGGTTGAATACCTGACAATAATACTTTTTTAGCCATGCCATATATATTAACATTTTAATAACATTCTTATCAACTTGAAACTTTGACAACATTACTCTCATGATAGAGAATGAACTTATGCCTAAAGTCCCAAAAAATAAATCGAGCAATCTCCGTATTCCGCCCCAGAGCATTGAGTCTGAACAGGCAGTGCTTGGATCCATCATGCTTCGACGAGATGCAATGCATGAAGTTGAAGACATGATAAGCCCGGACTCTTTCTATGCCGAAAAACACAAGAAGATTTTTAAAGCGATGCTTGATCTGTCAACCAAGAATGAACCGATAGACATGCTTTCACTTTCTACAAAACTTACCGAACAAAAATTATTGGATACTATCGGAGGCAATAAATATCTGGCAGAGATAGTCAATGTAGTTCCCTCTTCTATAAATGTTAAACACTACGCTGACATAGTACAAAAAAAATATGTCTTGCGGAGCTTGATTGAAGCGGCAGATTATGTCTCTGAACTCGCCTTCGAAGAAAGTGATGACCATATGGATGACATCCTGGACATGGCAGAAAAGAAAATTTTCAATGTGGTATCATCCCCAAAAAATCAAAAATTCATAAACTTAAAAGACGCATTACCTGAGGCCTATGAACGCCTAGAAAAATTGCATGAACACAAAGGAATGCTTCGCGGGCTTCCGACGGGCTTTAGAGATCTAGACACAATGCTCTCGGGTCTACAAAATTCGGATTTAATTATTCTTGCCGCCAGACCAAGCATGGGGAAAACAACTTTGGCTCTCGACATCGCTCGCATGACATCCGTTGTTCATGAAAAGTCTGTGGTTATATTTTCCCTTGAAATGTCTTCTCAACAACTCGTCGACAGAATGCTCTCCGCTGAATCTAGGGTGAATGCTTGGAATTTACGAACTGGGCGACTTTCTTCTGATCGAGAATTTTCTCAACTTCGAGACTCTTTAGATAAATTAGCAAAATCTAAAATTTATATCGACGATCAACCGGGAAATTCCATTGTTCGAATGAAAGCGCTGGCCCGAAGATTAAAAGCAGAAAAGGGACTAGACCTCATCGTCGTAGACTACCTGCAACTCATGACCACTTCTAAAAATTACGATTCAATGGTAAACCAAGTTACAGAAATTTCAAGATCGCTAAAAAGTCTTGCAAAAGAATTGAACGTGCCAGTGCTTGCCCTTTCCCAACTCTCTCGTGCAGTAGAATCTCGTGGCGGTAAACCAAGACTTTCAGACCTGCGTGATTCGGGCTCCATCGAACAGGATGCCGATGTAGTAATGTTTATCCACCGAGAAGACAAAGGTAAAGATGAATCTGAAAAAACAAACATAGCGGAAATATTGATCGAAAAACACAGAAATGGTCCGACTGGTAAAATTGAACTTTATTTCGATGAAAAAACTACAACATTCTTGAATTTGGAAAAAAGTAACATCAGCGAATTCTCCCCATCGAAAGTACGGGGAGATTTAGATGAATTTTAAAAAAACTTATAATTTAAGTTTATGCTAAAATAACGGGATGGATATTGTAGACAAACTTGCTGAAATTTTTAAAGAATTCCCCGGCATTGGTGAGCGACAAGCTAGACGTTTTGTGTATTTTTTGATGTCACGAAATGGCGCCTATGCAGAAAATCTAGCACTGCTGATTTCAGATTTAAAAAAAGAAACTACGCAATGCAGGGAATGCTTCAGATTCTTCACTCTACCTCATGGTGTAGGTAAAAAAAACATTTGCGAAATATGCTCAAGTAAAGAAACCGACCCAAGTCTGATTATGGTCATCGAGAAAGATTCTGATCTTGAATCTGTAAAAAAAAGCCGAGTCTATAATGGAAAATACTTCATTCTGGGTGGATTAGTGCCAATAGTTGAAAAAAATACCAAGAACCGAGTGCGCATCGAGGAATTGAAACAAAAGATCACTTCCCCGAAGACCGTCTTAGGGGAAAAACTTAAAGAGATAATACTGGCTTTCTCGTTGAATCCTCAAGGCAATCACACAGATTCATATATCCGCGAACAATTAAAAGAGATAGCCGAAAAACATAAAATAAAAATTTCTTCTCTAGGTCGTGGCCTCTCAACCGGCACCGAGCTAGAATATTCCGACAACGACACCCTCAAAAATGCGTTAAAGAATAGGCAGTAGTCTATCGAAGATCGCTGGGAACCACCCACCACAACGGAACAGTCCAAATGGTTGTTTGATGATCAGTAAATAAAACACTGTATAAATATATAACTAATCCGGTGCCTAGATAAATAAGCAGAAGTAATTTAAAAATACGAGCTATCATAAAACTTTATTTTATCTCTAAAATTTTAACCTGAAAGTAGGGCTGGCGGTGGCCGTTGCGACGTAAGTAACGAGATTTTTGTTTGTATTTTACAACTAGAACTTTACGTGTGCGACCAATGTCCGTGATTTCTGCATCCACCTTGGCTCCCTTGATGTAAGGCATGCCTATAGTGGTATCTTTGCCGTCATCAACCAGTAAAACTTTGTCGAAAGAAATTTTATCTCTTTTTTTGTATTCTATCCCGGTAGTTTTGATTTTCTCAATAGAAAGAAAGCCCCCTTTGGAGACTTTGTACTGTTTCCCGCCTGTTTGAATAACTGCGAATTCCATTTGCCATATATTACACAATATTTCACAAAAACGCAACCATTTGATATACTATCTTATATGCAAACCAAGGTTATTGAAAAATACTTTTTCTTTGGACTTTTATTGGCAACGTTTATTTTTACTTTCCTTATCTTTCGTCCTTTTTGGGTAGTGCTGGTGTTGGGAGTTTCGTTTTCTATTGTTCTTCACCCCCTTTATACATGGTTCAATAAAATGCGTTTGCCAAAATCTTTATCTGCGCTTCTAACTGTAATTATTTTTACAATAATTGTCTGCGGTCCGATTCTTGGTATCGGATTAATGATTTTCGACCAGAGCCAAAACGCCTACCATTCAGTAATCGACAGCGGCAACACTGGACCGTTTTTAGACTCTCTTGGAAACTCCATAAATAAATTCCTGCCCGAGGGTATTACCTTTGATATTAATGCAAAATTTTCTGATTTTATTTCTTATATTTCTAAAAACATTACCAGCATCTTTAGCGCTACGGTCTCCACTTTCTTTTCATTTGTATTGATGCTCTTGATAATTTTTTATTTTTTAAGAGACGGAGAGAGATGGAAAGAATCTGTAGTTGTTATGAGTCCACTGGGAGACAAAGATGATGAAAAAATAATCACCCACCTTGGACGAGCTATTAACGCAGTTATGAAGGGCTTTCTCTTCATCGCCGTGATTCAAGGTGGTTTAATGGGATTCGGATTATGGATTTTCGGTGTACCAAATCCAGCAGTCTGGGGTGTTGTAGCCGCTGTGTGCTCTCTCCTCCCAACTGTCGGCACAGCGTTGGTGTCGGTCCCAGCAATTATTTTCTTGTTTATTAAAGGAGATACGGCCTCTGCGGTCGGACTTCTGTTCTGGGCATTTTTACTCGTGGGACTGGTAGATAATTTCTTAAGTCCATTAATCGTTGGAAAAAGCACAAACATCTCCCCTCTCCTTATCCTTTTCTCTGTGTTGGGGGGGATATCACTCTTGGGCCCAGTTGGAATCTTGATAGGACCACTAACAGTGAGCTTGCTTTATACCCTTATTTCTATTTATCGCAACGAGTTTAAAAGCAATGCAATTTTATAACACACTAACACGAAAAAAAGAAGATTTTGTTCCAATTGATAAAAACGAGATTCGGATGTATACCTGCGGACCAACGGTGTATAACTATCCGCACATTGGTAACTATCGAGCGTATATTTTCGCAGACACATTAAAACGTGTTTTGTTATACTCGGGATTTAAGGTAAACCATATTATGAACTTAACAGATGTGGATGATAAAACTATTCGTGATTCACAAAAAGAAAATAGAAGTCTAAAAGAATTTACAGAATTTTATACTGAAGAATTTTACAAAGACATAAAATCTCTCAATATTTTACCTCCAACCAAATTTACCAAAGCTACTGACTATATCCACAAAATGGTGGAAATAATAGAAAAATTATTGAAAAAAAAATTGGCATACAAAACTGCTGATGGTTGTGTGTATTTTGATATTAAAAAATTTGAAGGTTATGGAAAATTATCCGGAATTGTCATAGAAAATCAGAAAGAAAATGCTTCGGGCAGAATAACGTCAGATGAATATGAAAAAGAAAATGCGCAAGATTTTGCGTTGTGGAAAACTTGGGACGAAAAAGATGGAGATGTTTTTTGGGAGACAAAACTAGGCAAGGGACGCCCCGGCTGGCACATCGAATGTTCAGCGATGTCTATGGCTAACTTGGGTGAGCAGTTAGACATTCACACTGGAGGAGTCGATAATATTTTTCCTCATCACGAAAATGAACTAGCGCAATCAGAGGGTGTAACTGGTAAGCAATTTGTAAAATATTGGATACATAACGAATGGGTGTTGGTGGACCAGAAAAAAATGGCAAAATCTGAAAAAAATTTTTATACTTTGAAAGACTTTATAAGCAGAGGTATGGACCCTTTGGCTTATAGGTTTTGGCTGTTAATGGCTAGTTATCGCACTCGAGTCAACTTCGTCTGGGAAGCTCTGGAGGGCGCAGAAATAGCCCTAAAACGCCTCTGGGGGCTCTACAATGCTCTAGGCAATGAGGTAGATTCCGTAAACCCAGAATACCAAAAGAAGTTTAAAAATCACCTAGAAGACGACCTGGATACTCCGCGAGCGTTGACAGTATTATGGGATCTTTTAAAAGACGAGAATATTTCTCCAGGTAATAAAAAAGCAACGGTACTGGACTTCGATAAAGTGCTTGGGCTGGGATTTGACCAAAAAGATGAACAGCTAAAAGAAGAGAAAATTCCGAAAGAAATAGCGCAGCTTGCCGCTCTGCGGCAAGCTGCGCGTGAATCCAAAAACTTTAAAAAATCCGACAAACTAAGAACAAAAATAAATGATCTGGGCTATGAAGTTAAAGACACAGATAGCGGACAAAAAATTTCTAAAATTTAAAAATTTTTTAGTTTTTTACAAAATATTAGAGTAATTATGATTCTACCATCTCACGCATATACAAAAGATAGTAGAATGGGGGCTAATTCTACAAACTCGAACATATGTTTAAAAAAGTATAAAAATTATTTAAAAATTTTTTTTCTATATAAAATTAGAATGAAGACAATGTTGGCTACAATAAAGTATACTCCAAAAGAATAAATAACAAAAGACCAATCTTTTATAATCAGTAGTCCTAAAATATTACTAAAAATAGTAGTAAAGTACACTGTTACTGTTTCGGTTTCTGGAAATCGCCAGCCTTTTATGTATGTGGGAATGAAAGCTAAAAAATCACTAGCAATGGCAAAAACAATAGAAATACCCAAGTTACGAGTTGTAAAATAAATAACTAAAGCCAATAAAGAAAGAAAACCACAGAAAATATCAAAAGTACTTATTTTCCAAATAGAATTACTTTTTATCAGAGAAACAATAATCACAACCAGTGGCCCAAACCCAGCCAAAAACACGGGTAGAACAGAAAGTCCCGCACCAGCTTTGAGTTGAAAAAATACACCTAGAAATGGCCCAAGCATCCACAAGAACCAAGATACTAGATTCGGCCTTGTCTGTCCATAAAATATATTTTTAAAATAGAAAAAATATCCTACCAGAGTAACTAAAACTCCAATATAAATAATATTTTCTGGTAGCATATTTTAAATCCCATCTTTTTTGAGTTCTTCAATAAGTTCACGAGATTTGCGAGAAATTTTCCCCGGTAGTTTGATGTTGAGTTTGATTAATAAATCTCCCCTTTTATTTTTTGAAATGGGCACACCCTTGCCCCGCACCCGAAGGACTTCGTTTATCCCAACACCTTCTGGAATTGTAACTTCTATCTGTCCATCCAGAGTTTCTATGGGATATTTTGTCCCCAAAAGCGCGTCAGATAGCTTCAGATTTAAATTCATTACTAAATCATGCCCATCACGCTTGAAAACAGCGTGCGGGGTAACATTGATTTTTATATAGAGATCACCGGCTGTTCCCTTTTGTATTGCTTCTCCCATCCCCGTCATTCGAATCATCTCGCCATCACGAATACCAGCTGGAATTGCAATCGATATTTCTTCTTCCCGACGGGAAACCCCCTTGCCTTTGCATTTTTCACATAATTCTTTTGGAATTTCACCCACACCCAGACAAACATCGCAAATTTTTGTACTAGAAATAGTACCTAGGAATGATCTTTTAGCTTCATGAATTTTACCCTGACCATTGCAATGTTTACAGGTTGTCATTGAAGATCCAGCTTTAGCGCCAGAACCATGACAAGTAAGACATGCAGAAGTTTTGGTGATAAGAACTTTTCTATTAATACCAAAAATAGAATCCGAAAAAGAAATTTGAATTTCTGTTGAAATGTCACGCCCCCTTCTCACTTCTCGCCTCCCTCCACCCATTCCACCAGAAAAAAAGTCGCTGAAAATATCATTCAAGTTCCCAAAGTCAAATTCTGCGCCACCGTTCCCGAAACCACTAAAGTCAAATCCCTCAAAGCCCCCATGCTGTCCCCCGTCATATCCTCCACTCATGTTTTCAAATTGAGATCCAAACTGATCATATTTCGAGCGTTTTGCATCATCCGAGAGAACTTGATAGGCCTCGTTTACCTGTTTGAACTTTGCTTCATTGCCTTCTTTTTTGTCCGGATGATATTTGTGCGCAAGTTTATAGAAAGCTTTTTTAATTTCTTCCTTGGTTGAAGTTTTCTCAACACCTAATATATTGTAGTAATCTTTTGACATTGTTTTATTATAACCTGTCCCGTACGGAAGCTTTGCTTTCGTTCGGAACATTCACTCATACACAAGGTTATATCAT
Source organism: uncultured Candidatus Saccharibacteria bacterium (assembly GCA_964366625.1). Classification (GTDB taxonomy): domain Bacteria; phylum Patescibacteriota; class Minisyncoccia; order Phycocordibacterales; family UBA9973; genus UBA9973. The sequence goes on along the minus strand of CAYIUH010000002.1, from coordinate 1,724 downwards.
AGGTTCAGCTTCTTGTGAAGCTTTTACTTTTTCTTCTTTCGTATCGCTATCGGCATTTACCTCATCTCCTGCTTCTTTCGCTTTCCTTTTAGCTCTACCTTCGATAATAGCTTTCTCCTCTGCGCTTCGGATAATTGTTGCTTCCTCTTCAGCGATAAGCCTGGCAGCATCATCTTTCGAAATCGAATATTTCCTACGAGAAGCTGCAATAATTTCGCTTCTATATGATGGGTGTGTCGGTGGCAAAACTCGCAGGGTCTCAGCGGAAAATGGATCATAAGACTCGCCATCAATTGTCATTTTAATATAAAATTCTGCCACAGCCAAATTGATCATATCCTTGACATCGAATAACGGCGCAAATTCTGGTTTCATTTTTACCGCATCTTCCCCACCCACTCGAAAAGTAATGATACTCCCACAATTACCAAGCACTGCCTGGTGAACTTTCGTAATAATCTGACCGACGTATTGATGAGCCATAGTAAGGTTCAAGCCGTATTTTCGGGCTTCCGATAAAATATTTTCGAAGGTTTGCGTTACAACATTCTGGAACTCATCTACGTAGATGTAGAAATCCTTGCGTTCTGCCTCCGGGATGGCTGCCCGCTCCATACCTGCCTGTTTTATTTTCGTCAAAAATATCGAACCTAAAAAGGAAGAATTTTCCTCACCCAGACGACCTTTGGAAAGATTGATCAAAATAATTTTTTCCTCATTCATTAATTTTGAAATATCAATTTTGTTTTCTTTCTGTCCGAAAATATTTCGCAGAAGCGGATCAGAAAGAAATTGTCCAAGTTTGTTGACAAGCGGAATGATGGCATCAGTGTCGAACTTCTCCGACCAGTCGGCGAATTCGATAGCGAAGAATCTCTTTACCATGTCGTCAGTAATATATTCCACCACCTTTTGTCTATAATTTCTGTCAGTCAACATCGAGATCATTCCACGCATTGTGGCGTGCGGATAGTCAAGCAAGGCAAGACAGGTAAAACGAAAAACGTGTTCAAGGCGTGGCGTCCAGTTTGCTCCGAATTGTTTCTGGAAAACTTCAATCAACCCCTGCGTCAGTTGAAACTTGAACATCGGATCAACGTTCGCTAGCGGATTAAACGAAGCCGGAAATTCTAGGTCTGGTGGGTCTATAATGCATACATCTTCAATTCTCTCCTTGGGTATGTAATCAAGCATAGCATCTATTACATCTCCGTGCGGATCAATCAGACATAATCCATGCTTGTATGTGATATCTTGGCGAAGCATGAGCTCGAGTAGCTTTGTCTTGCCAACTCCGGACTTTCCAATGATGTATAAATGTCTACGCCTGTCAATGCGTTTGATTCCGAAAATAAATTTCTTTTCTTCCAGTGAAGCGACATAATTCGTCCGACCAATAAAAGAAACATCCTCCGGACTTATCTTCCCAAAAACCGGCAACTCTGGCGGCGGCGGACCGTATTTGATTATTTGCACTCGATTCGGCTTGGGCATATTGCTATTTTATCACAATCCAGGAAATTTTGAAATGAAATTTTTGCAGGGGTTTCGAGGCTGACGAGCCAAGAACTTCAGGATTTTTTAAGCTTCAAAAAATCCGTACCGGAGAAAAGTTTATGTTGATAAAGAGTTTCGTAATTCACAGTATTAGGTATTAGACAATAGGCAACTCTATGAAAAATGTAGAGCCTTTGTTCGCGCCAGAAGATTCTGCATAGACGCGA
>CAYIUH010000001.1:0-45900 GCA_964366625.1 uncultured Candidatus Saccharibacteria bacterium | reverse complement strand
TGCAACAATTTGACTTTGGTTTTATACATCTACCAACATACAATCCCTACGGGATTGAACTGCCTGCAACAATATTAGAAAAGACTCCGTCCAGCCAAATAGATGGCGGACAAATAGGAGTCTGATATTGGTAGAAAAAACATAAAAAAAATAATCGAACTCCGTGAGGAGTTCAACAAATACTTCGCACAAAAAAATAAATGAAAATTGCAATTATCGGTACTGGATATGTCGGATTAGTTACTGGTACATGTTTTGCCGAAACTGGAAACCATGTAATTTGCGTTGATAACAATCCACAAAAACTTGCCAAACTAAAAAATAGGGAAATCCCAATTTATGAACCGGGATTGGATATTTTATTTCAAAGAAATATTCAACAAAATCGACTTGAGTTTACAGATGATTTAAAATATGCAGTAACACAATCCGAATTTATTTTTTTAGCACTTCCAACTCCGCAAGATGAAAATGGCTCAGCCGATTTGAAATATGTTTTAAAAGTCGCTGATGAAATTGGAAAAATATTTTCCGAAAATGGCGGTGATGCACAATCAAAAATTATAATAAATAAAAGTACGGTTCCAGTTGGCACATCGCAAAAAGTATTTGATGAAATAAAAAAATATGGTGTTAGAAATTTTGATGTTGCATCTAATCCAGAATTTATGAGAGAAGGATTTGCAGTTGAAGATTTTATGAAACCCGAGCGAGTAATCATTGGCGCAAGTAATCCTGTAACAATGGAAAGATTAAAAAAATTATACGATCCATTTTTTAGAATTGATAAAAGAATTATTGAAATGGATATTGCAAGTGCTGAGGTTTCGAAATATGTTGCCAATAGTTATCTCGCAATGCGAATTACTTATATGAATGAAGTTGCAAATTTTTGCGAAGTAGTTGGCGCTGATGTTGATTTAGTGCGAAGAGGAATTGGAAATGATTCTCGGATTGGAAAAAAATTTTTATTTTCTGGAATTGGATATGGTGGCTCCTGTTTTCCAAAAGATGTAAAAGCGTTAATTAAAACCTCAATCGATGTTGGATGTGAAATTAAATTACTTTCAGTTGTTGATGAAGTAAATAAAAAACAGAAAGAAATTTTAGTAAATAAAATTTTAAAACATTTTAAAAATGACATTCAAGGAAAACATTTTGCTATTTGGGGTTTGTCATTTAAGCCAAACACAGATGATATGCGAGATGCGCCATCGATTTCAATAATTACAAAATTATTATCTCTTGGCGCAACCATTAGTGCGTACGACCCCGCTGCAAATGAAACTGCAAAATATTATTTAAAAGATTCAATTAATTATTGTAACAACCCTTACGACGCTTTAAATAATGCAGAAGCACTTTTGATTTTAACCGAATGGAATGAATTCCGCAATCCCGATTTTGAGATTATAAAATCAAAATTAAAAAACAAATTAATTTTTGATGGAAGAAATATTTTTGAACCGAAAATTATGAAAGAATTAAGTTTTATCTATTATAGTATTGGTAGAAACTAATGAGGAGTATTGTAATAGGAGGAGCTGGATTTTTAGGTTCGCATTTGTGCGATAAATTAATTTCAGAAGGTCATTCTGTAATTTGCATTGATAATCTTTTAACAGGAAGTGAAAAGAATATCGAGCATTTATCTGATAATAAAAATTTTACTTTTATTAAACATGATGTTACAAAATTTATTGATCTTCCGGGAGAAGTTAATTTTATCTGGCATTTTGCATCGCCCGCAAGCCCGATTGATTATTTAAAACTTCCAATTCAAACTTTAAAAGTAGGTTCACTTGGTACACATAATACTTTGGGACTTGCAAAAGCAAAGAACGCAAGATTTTTACTTGCATCTACATCTGAAGTTTATGGCGATCCGGAAGTTCATCTGCAACCGGAAGAATATTGGGGAAATGTAAATCCAGTTGGACCCCGCGGAGTTTATGATGAAGCAAAACGATTTGCCGAAGCGATGACGATGGCGTATCATAATTTTCATAAAGTTGATACAAGAATTGTCAGAATTTTTAATACTTATGGTGAAAGAATGAGAATTGATGATGGTCGCGCAATTCCCGCTTTTATTTCGCAATGTTTAAGTGGAAAAGATGTAACAGTTTTTGGTGATGGCTCTCAAACAAGAAGTGTCTGTTATGTCTCAGATTTAATTGATGGGATTTATAAATTAATGATGTCTGAATATAAATTACCGATGAATATCGGTAACCCGGAAGAAATTACAATGCTTGATTTAGCAAAAGAGATTATGGCGCAGCCACTCCTTCGGAGTAGTTTAGACAAACAGCAAGAGCAAAATTGTATATAATGAACTTCCTATTGATGATCCAAAAATTCGTCAGCCTGATATCGCAAAAGCGAGAAATATTTTAAAGTGGGAGACGAAAGTGAGTAGAAAAAATGGGTTGGAAAAAACAGTTAATTATTTTAAGGCAAATATATAAAAGTTTATAAGCTTCAAAGTATTATATTAAAATGCAATACGATTTAATAATAATTGGCGGCGGTATTGTTGGACTCGCTACAGCATTACGCGTATTAGAGCAAAGACCAAATTTGAAAGTGATGATTTTGGAAAAAGAATCATCAATTGGTCAACACCAGACAGGCCACAATAGCGGTGTCATTCACTCCGGAATTTATTATAAACCGGGAAGTTTAAAAGCACAAAATTGCATTAATGGTTATAAGCAGTTGTTGGAATTTTGTGATAAAAATAATGTGCAGTATGAATTATGCGGAAAAATTGTTGTTGCTACTCAAGAAAGCCAACTTCCGATGCTGGAAGAATTATATCATCGTGGTGTAGCCAATGGACTAAAAGATCTTCGCTTTTTGTCGAAAGAAGAAATACGCGAACATGAACCTCACGTGAGCGGTATAAGAGCGATTCATGTGCCTCAAACAGGAATTATTGATTATGCAGATGTTATTGGAAAATTTTCGGAGCTGGTGCTTTTATTAGGTGGAGAGATTCAGTGCGGGGAAGAAGTAATGAAGCTGCATACTTCACAAGATGAGATTGCAGTAGAAACATCAAAGAATTCATACACCGCATCATTTGTTGTAAGTTGTGCCGGTTTAATGTCTGATCGCGTGGCAAAAATGACACAGGAAAATTTGCCGCTGCGAATTATTCCATTCCGAGGCGAATATTACAAGCTAAAAAAAGAAAAAGAGTATTTAGTAAAGAATCTTATTTACCCCATACCCGATCCCACATTTCCTTTCCTTGGTGTTCATTTCACAAGAATGATCAACGGCGGTGTTGAAGCGGGACCCAATGCGGTGCTGGCTTTCAAACGAGAAGGATATAAGAAAAGTGATTTTAGTTTGCGTGATTCGTATGAAACACTTTCTTGGCCCGGATTTCATACCATCGCAAAAAAGTATTGGCGAACGGGACTCGGAGAATTTCATCGTTCGTTCAGTAAGGCGGCTTTTGTAAAAGCATTGCAAAAATTAATTCCGGAAATAGATATTAACGATATTGATGAAGGAGGATCCGGTGTACGTGCTCAAGCGTGTGAACGGGACGGTGGGTTGGTCGATGATTTTCTTTTTGTTGAAGAGAAGCGTGTGCTTCATGTTTGTAACGCACCATCACCTGCGGCAACATCTTCGCTTGCAATAGGTAAAACTGTAGTCGAAAAAATTATTAACCATGTTCAATGATTCTAAAAACAATTTTCATTAATAACATTTAGAAAGTGATCTTTCACGGAAACATGAAAGCTATTGTTATAATTACAGGTATATGACAGGGTTTTATTCGAATGAGTAATGTGTTATTCAACGATTTGACAATTTTTTAAACAGCAATAATTTACAAAATAAAAAAGGGTTTTTATGAAAGCACAGTATATCCTGGTTGTACGGAAGACGATTGTGTGCCAATATTGGAAAAGGAAAGTGGATTAAAATTCAATATAGATTTTTATTGCGGCTACTCACCAGAGAGAATTGTACCCGGAGATAAAGAAAGGACGCTTACTAAAATTAAAAAAATAACTTCGGGATCAACTCCCGAAATTGCAGAAACAGTAGATGAACTGTACAAAACAATTATTACTGCCGGAACTTATAAAGCGCCATCCATAAAAGTAGCCGAAGCAGCAAAAGTGATTGAAAATTGCCAACGCGATTTGAATATTTCTTTCGTAAACGAATTGGCTTTAATTTTTGATAGGATGAATATTGATACCACAGAAGTTTTAGAAGCCGCTGGAACAAAATTTAATTTTCTTCCCTTCAAACCGGGTTTGGTGGGCGGGCACTGTATAAGCGTTGACCCGTATTATTTAACCAGCAAGGCTGAAACATTTGGCTATTATTCAGATGTGATTAATTCCGGCAGAAGAGTGAATGACGAAATGGGGAAATTCATTGCAAACAAAGTTGTTAAGTTAATGATTCAAAAAAGCATTTCTATTAATCGCTCAAAAGTTTTGGTGATGGGAATTACGTTTAAAGAAAACTGTCCCGACATACGCAATTCACGCGTGATAGATATTTATGAAGAACTCAAGCAATTCGGACTTTCAGTTGATGTGTATGACCCACATGCAGGAAAAGATAAAGTGCTGGAAGAGTATGGAATAACATTGATCAGAGAGATTAATACCCAATACGATGCCATTATACTAGCAGTGTCGCACAAGGAGTTCCTCGAGATCGATTACCGGTCGATAAAACAGGATGAAAGCGCTGTGATCTTTGATACCAAGTCTTTTTTGAACAGGGATATTGTAGATGCCCGATTATAATTTTAATTATAAAAAACAAACCAGCGGATGGAAAAACATTACCAGGATTATATAGCTAGATTGAATTTAGCCCTCAATAGAGATGTGACAGGCAAGATCGAACTATTAGCGGTTGCCCTACAGGATGCATGGACCAATAAAAAGCAGGTATTCATTTGTGGTAACGGCGGCAGTGCGGGCAATGCCATACATCTTGCCAATGATTTTAATTATGGTATAGATAAAAAGAGTGGTATTGGCTTACGTATTGATGCTTTACCTGCAAATCAGTCAATTATAACCTGCATTGCAAATGATGAGGGTTATGAATACATTTTTTCACAACAGCTAAAAGTAAAAGCTTCCGCTGGCGACGTTCTTATCGTTCTTTCCGGTAGTGGTAACTCTCCGAATGTTGTTAAAGCATTGGAGGTTGGTAATCAAATGAATATGAAAACCTTTGCAATTCTGGGTTTTTCAGGAGGTAAATGCAAGAGTCTTGCGCAAGTGCCTATTCATTTCCCTGTGGATGATATGCAGATTTCTGAAGATCTTCAAACCATTGTCGGACATATGTGCATGCAATGGTTAAGTTTAAATCCGACTAATGAAATCAAATAATGAGAAATAAATTTCTTGTAATCGGTAGTAACTCTTTTTCCGGATCTCATTTTGTCGACCATTTATTACAGGAGGAATTAGATGTAGTTGGTGTGAGCAGGTCGGAGCAGCCTGACAATGTTTTTTTACCGTATGCCTCGCATGATAGCCTTGGCAATTTTGCATTTAAAGTTATAGACCTGAATCACCAATTAGATGAATTAATGGAGCTTATCAACGAGTTCCGCCCTACCCATGTTGTGAATTTTGCTGCACAGGGGATGGTGGCACAAAGCTGGCTACAGCCAGAGCATTGGTACCAAACCAATGTAGTGGCTCAGGTAAAATTTCATGATCGGCTACGCAAATGTGATTTCTTAAAGAAGTATGTACATGTCACCACACCTGAAGCCTATGGAAGTACAGGTGGATGGCAAAAAGAGCACTTTAATTTTGCTCCAAGCACCCCCTATGCTGTTTCTCGTGCAGCGTGCGACCTTCATCTGATGAGTTTCTTCAAAGCTTATAAATTTCCTGTTGTTTTTACAAGGGCTGCTAATGTTTATGGTCCTGGACAGCAGTTATACCGAATAATATCGAGAACCATGTTATTTGGCCGTCTGGGTATCAGGTTGCCCTTGCATGGTGGCGGGCACAGTGTGCGTTCGTTTATTCATATATCAGATGTTGCTGATGCAACTTATAAAATTGCCCTGAATGGTACCCCTGGTGAAACCTTCCATATTTCTACACGGGATTCTGTTTCAATCAGGCATGTTGTAGATGAGATCTGTAGAATGATGGACCTTAAGTTTAGTGAGGCTGTAGACGTAGCCGAAGAAAGGCTTGGAAAGGATCAGGCCTATTTGCTGGAAAGCTCCTATTTACGTGATTCCCTAGGATGGAAGGACAATATTTCTTTGGAGCAAGGCCTTATTGATACTCTAAATTGGGTAGATAATAACCTTGATGTACTGAAAAACCTTCCTAATGAATATATACATAAACCTTAAATAAGAAATGAAATTATTAGTTACCGGTGGTTGCGGTTACGTGGGAACAGTTCTCACAGAAGCTTTATCAAAAGATGGGCACCATGTTATTGTATTGGATACGCAATGGTTTGGAAATCACTTGCAGCCGCACGAAAAACTGGTCATGATTAAAGATGATGTAAGGAACATAGAAATTATTCCATTGGCAGGGGTAGATGCAATTATACATTTGGCCAATATCGCCAATGATCCTGCTGTAGAGCTAAACCCTACCCTTTCCTGGGAAGTAAACGTATTGGCTGCACAGCAATTAGCTGATAAAGCCGCAAGAATGGGTGTGAAGCAGTTTATCTATGCCAGTTCCGGCAGTGTCTACGGTGTAAAAGATGAACCTCAGGTTACAGAAGATCTTCCTTTGATGCCAATATCTGTATATAATAAGACGAAAATGGTTGCTGAACGAGTTTTGCTTAGTTACAAGGATCAAATGCAGGTACATTGTATCCGCCCGGCAACTGTATGCGGCTACTCTTCACGTATGCGATTAGATGTTAGTGTTAACATGCTAACCTTCCAGGCCTTAAAAAATGGTAAGATCACGGTTTTTGGCGGAAATCAGACAAGACCGAATATTCATATGAAGGATATGATAAGGGTGTATCAACACTTTCTGGCAAATCCTGCTATTCCTTCTGGCACCTATAATGCAGGTTTCGAAAATATATCCATCCTCGATATAGCTGAACGGGTAGCTAAAAAGATTCCTTCAGAAATTGAAGTATCAGCCTCAAATGACCCTCGTTCCTACAGACAAAATTCTGATAAGCTTTTAAATACAGGCTTCCGCCAGGAATTTGGCGTTGATGACGCAATTAATGAGATAACTGAAATGTATGAATCAGGAAAACTTGTAGAAAATGATCAGTGCTATACAGTAAAATGGATGAAGCATCTGAATTTAGCCCAATTATGAATTTCATCTATTCTCAACAAATAATGTGTTTAAAATGACTTTAATAGACGATATTCAGCAAAAGACTCGGGTACTAAGAGCTAGGATTATTGAAACTTCTCACAGAGCGAGTATGCCTCATTTGGGCTCATGCCTTTCCTGTGTAGATATTCTCGCAACACTTTACTTTTCAGTATTGAAACTAGATACTACCAATCCTAGGTCTTCTGATCGTGACCGGTTTATATTAAGTAAAGGCCATGGTGCCCCGGCTCTTTTCCAGGTATTAGCCATGCGTGGATTTTATCCGGAAGAATGGTTGGATAACTACGGTGAAGATGGTGGAATTTTTGCCGAGCATCCGCCTACTCCGGATTACCTGGCTGGTATTGAAGCTGCAACTGGTTCACTTGGTCATGGCATGCCCATGGGTGTGGGCATGGCGCTTGCTTCCCGGATAACGAAAGAAGCATACAATGTATATGCTTTATTGAGTGATGGGGAATGTAATGAAGGTTCTATTTGGGAAGCTGCTATGTTGGCAGGGGGTAAAAAGATCAGTAATTTATGTGTGATTATTGATTTTAATAAATGGCAAGCGACAGACAGGAGTCAGGATGTTATGGCACTTGATCCATTGGCTGATAAATGGAAAGCCTTTGGCTGGAACACAATTGAAGTTGATGGCCATAATATCGATCAGCTTTTGGAGGCTTTTGGCCAGTTTCCTGCAGAGAACGGTAAACCTACTGCTATCATCGCCCACACTGTAAAAGGTAAAGGGGTTTCATTTATGGAAGATGATAATAACTGGCACTACCGGATACCAAATGCAGAAGAAGTAGAAAGATCTAAAATTGAATTGGGAATAAAATAATAACATGAGAAATGCATTTGCAGAGGTAATTACCGATCTTGCTAAAACGGATAATAGAATAGTCCTTTTATCAGGGGATATTGGAAATAAGCTGTTTGATAAATTTAAAGAAGTAGATCCAGGTAGATTTTATAATTGTGGTATTGCTGAGGCTAATATGATGAGTATGGCAGCCGGGCTCTCTCTTTCAGGATTGCGGGCGATAGTATATACGATTGCTCCCTTTACAACAACCCGCTGTTTTGAGCAGATAAGAATAGATGTTTGCTACCATAATGCCCCGGTAATTATTGTAGGTACAGGATCGGGATTATCTTATGCAGACTTGGGCCCCACCCATCATTCCTTGGAGGATTTGGCTATACTACGGACACTTCCTGGTATGCGTGTAATAGCTCCTTGCGATGCTGAGGAGTTAAAATTGGCTTTAAAGCAGGCGCTTGAAGGTGATACACCTGTTTATATCCGCATAGGAAAAAAGGGCGAACCCAAAATTCATAATGACCTGACCTCATTCCAGATCGGTAAGGCAATTACCGTACGCGAAGGAAAGGATTTGGCTATTATTTCTGCAGGAACTATCATGCCTGAGGCACTTGCAGCAGCTGACCTGCTTTTTGAAAGTGGAATATCAGCAGAAGTGGTAAGTATGCATACTATTAAACCGATGGATACAACCTATTTGCAGCAAGCGGCTGGGCGATTCAAATTATTGGTTACGGTAGAGGAACATGGCCTGATTGGAGGGCTCGGCGGAGCAGTAGCGGAGTGGCGTTCCTTGCAAAATATTTCTGTTCCCCATTTAAGTTTTGGTACACCTGATGAGTTCATGCACGAAATAGGATCGCAAGAATATGCAAGAGATAAATATGGACTAGTAGCCAACAATATCGCATCAAAAATAACCGAACGGTTTAAATCTCTTTAAAATAGTATGCTGATAGGGCTTGATTTTGATAATACAATTGTAAGTTACGATGCACTTTTTTATAAAGTTGCAATTGAACAGGAAATGGTCCCGCCCACAACTGCAGTTAATAAGGTTGCGGTTCGCAATTATCTCAGGGGTATAGATAAAGAGGACCAATGGACTGAGATGCAGGGTTATGTATATGGCAAAAGAATGCAGGAAGCACATCCCTATCCCGGTGCAATTGAATTTATGAGCCTTGCTAAACAACTTGGGCACCACCTTCTGATTATTAGCCATAAAACAAAATATCCTTTTCTTGGTGAAAAGTACGACCTTCATTTATCTGCGAAAGAGTGGATCAAAAGTCATTTATGGGTAGATGGAAAGCCTTTGTTTTCAGATTCAGATTATTTCTTTGAAGTCACTAAGGAAGATAAGATTAATCGGATAACTGACTGCGGGTGCAACACTTTCATTGATGATCTTCCTGAGATTCTGTTAAACGGATCATTCCCAATGAATACTGACAGGATATTATTTGATCCCGAAAAGCATCATTCTTCAATTGATCTTCCTGAATTAAAGATCAAGAGTTCCTGGGGCCAGATTTCGAAAGATTTGTTATAAATGGCGGAACTGGACAATATATCGGAAAAAGTGAGGACACTTTTAATGAAGGTTAAGGATCAGGATACTCCGTTCACTTTGACGCCCTATAATCGCATTGGCAATAACCGCACTTATCTTTTACATGCTGGCGAAGATACTTTTTTTGTAAAATATTTTTTCCAGAACGAAGGTGACCTTCGAGACCGGTTTAATACTGAATTAGCTTTTATCAGGTATGCTGAAAAAGCCGCCCCGGGCTTTACTCCACGTATACTTGCAGCCGATCCTGTTAGTAAACTTATTTTATATGAATATATTCAGGGAAAGCCTTTGAATAAAGAATCAATATCAGAAAACGAAGTTAAACAAGCTGCTGATTTCTTCAAGAAATTAAACAGCAAAGCATCACATTCTGATTCGGTTTATTTGCCAAATGCTTCGGAAGCTTGTTTTTCAATAGCTGAACATATTAAATTAATTGATGATCGTATTGGTCAGTTAAGTGCTATTATACCGTCATCGCAGGAAGATATTGGGGCCCTGGTTCTGGTTAATAGAATGAAGTCAATTTGGGTAGAATTGGTGTCCAACATTCACACTGCCTGTGGTATCCAGCAAATAGGACTAAATGAAGAATTACCTGTTGCCTGCAAGGTCTTATCACCTTCGGATTTTGGATTTCATAATGCGTTAACCACAGAAACTGGAAAACTTACATTTTTGGACTTCGAATATGCAGGATGGGATGATCCTGCGAAAATGTCGGGCGACTTCTTTGCCCAGATACAAGTGCCTGTTCCTGCAGAAATGTTTGAATATTTTCTTAGCCTTGCATTTTCTGAACTTCCAGAAAAGAACTATTTAAAAAAAAGAGCGAGGATTTTGCTCCCCCTATTTCATATTAAATGGGCCTGTATAGCGATGAATATTTTTCTGCCGGTGCACCTTGAAAGAAGAAAATTCTCGAATCCTGGGCTCGAGGTAGTTGCCTTTAAAAAAAACCAGCTTCAAAAAGCGGCTGATATTTTACAAACCTTTCAAAATAAAACCAATGTCGTACATTGATTTCATGTCCGTTGTGCATAAAAGTACACAGCGCGATTATCTCGGCCGGGTAAATGATCCGGAGTATCCAAAAGCACGTGCGGCAGAACTGGGTAAACAGTGGGCCTTCGATTATTGGGACGGCGACCGCAGGGTCAACTATGGTGGTTATCGCTATATGGAGGGCCGCTGGGAAAAAGTAGCCAAAGCAATGGCTGATCATTATGGTTTAAAGGCCGGCGATAAAATACTCGATATTGGATGTGGAAAGGGATTTTTGATGTTCGATTTTACAAAGGTGGTGCCTGGGATCGAAGTGTATGGCTTAGACGTTTCTGAGTACGCTTATCAAAATTCGAAAGAGGAGATTCGCGAGTTCATCACTCTTGGCAATGCGAATAAATTGCCTTATGAAGACAATTCTTTTGATTTTGTATACTCCCTGAATACTTTGCATAACCTGGAGTCTTTTGATCTTTATGACGCTCTTAAAGAAATACAAAGAGTAAGTAAAGGAAGAAGTTATTTATGCGTAGAATCATACAGGAATGAAATAGAAAAAGCCAATTTATTGTATTGGCAGGTTACCTGCGAAGCATTTAATAATCCAAAAGAATGGGAGTGGTGGTTTAAGCTCACAGGCTATACTGGCGATTATTCTTTTATCTATTTCGAATAACCTGTTAAATATGAATACTATCCCGGAAAAAATAAGGGCGGCAATTTTAGTAGAGCAAAAAAAGCCGTTGGTAATAGATTATATAGACACCCCTAAGGAATTAGCAGTTGGCCAGGTGTTGGTTAAGATACATTTTAGTGGTATTTGCGGATCACAGCTAGGGGAGATTGATGGTGCAAAAGGTGAGGATAAATACTTACCTCATTTATTAGGCCATGAAGGCTCAGGTACGGTAATTAGTATTGGCCCTGGAGTAAAGCATGTAAAACCTGGACAAAAGGTGGTCTTGCATTGGCGTAAAGGTGCGGGCATTGAGGGTGAGCCACCTGTTTATTCATGGCAGGGGAGGCGAGTAAATGCAGGATGGATCACTACTTTTAGTGATTATTCGATTGTTTCAGAGAACCGTTTAACTGTTATTGATGATAATAGTGATCTGCCTGTAGCCGCCCTGTTCGGTTGCGCAGTGACAACCGGGTTCGGTATAATAGAAAATAATGCAGGGGTTCGCATCGGAGAATCAGTTGTTGTATTTGGTGCTGGAGGAATTGGATTAAATGTTATCCAGGCTGCTAACATGGTTTCCGCTAACCCAGTTATTGCTGTTGATATCTATAATAACAGGCTCGAACTGTCAAAGCAATTGGGAGCCACACACACAATAAATAGCTTAGATGAAGATGCTGGTACTGCAATCACAGAGATTCTAAAAAACAGTAAAGCGGATGTATTTATTGATAATACAGGCTCTCCTGGAATAATTGAACTGGGCTATAAGATTACAAAGCCGCAGGGTAGGGTGATTCTTGTTGGGGTTCCCCGAGTTGGTAACAATATTTCTATTTATTCCCTTCCACTTCATTTCGGGAAGGTTTTGACCGGTTCACATGGCGGAGATTGCCAGCCTAATGAAGATATTCCAAGACTTTTCAATCTCTATAATCAGGAGAAGATGAAATTAAAAGAATTGATCACAGATACTTTCAGTCTCGACGATATAAATTCAGCCATTGCAGGTATGAGAAATGGAACCATTCAGGGTCGATGCCTTATTCAACTTTAATAATGTTTAATCAATAAAATGGAGTGTAAATCCTGTAATTCAAAAGCAGTTGTTTCAAAAATAGATTTTGGCAAACAGCCCCCAAGTAACCGGTACCAGGTGACTTATGATGCCGATCAAGAATCTCATTCATTAGAGTTAGGTATCTGCAACAGCTGTGGATTATTGCAGTTGATTGACCCAATGCCTATAGAAATGGTCAGGTCGAGGTTCAGCTGGATAAGATATAACGAGCCCGAGTTTCATCTTGATGATCTGGTAGAAAAACTGGTTAGACTTCCTGGTATTGATACTAAAAGTAAAATAGCGGGACTGACCTATAAAGATGAATCGACACTTGACCGGATTGAGAAAAAAGGATTTAAAAATATAGGTCATGCTCCAAATTTTGAAAAAAGAAGTGGGGAAGATCAGTTTGATGGGCTCGAAACAATTCAACAAATTATTACAGAAGGCAACGAGCAATCGTTGGATGCGGACCTTTTAATTGTGCGCCACGTATTGGAGCATGCACATGATATGAGAAAGTTTCTGACCAGAATTACCAAACAGGTAAAAACTGACGGATATCTTATATTTGAAATTCCTGACAGTTCAAAATTCCTGGCTAAAAATAATTATTCGTTTATGTGGGAAGAGCATATCGTTTATTTTACTGAACATACATTAAGGTACTTTTTTGAAAATCAAGGTCATAAAGTAATTCATATATACCGTTATGAGGCTCCCTTAGAAGATTCTCTTGTTGCTGTAATAGCTATTCATGATAATATAGTTACCGTAGATAATGAGGTAGATATCACAGATGAAATAGCCGCCGTTGATACGTTTAGTAATAACTTTGACGCAACAAAGCGAGTGCACCTGGATTTTTTTAAAGCTAATACAGAAGCAGGCAAAAAGATTGCCGTTTTTGGAGCAGGTCACCTTGCGGTTAAATACATCAATCTTTTCGGACTACAAGAATACATTTCTTATGTTATCGATGATTCAAAAGATAAGGAGGATCTATTTATGCCGGGTTCTTCAATTCAAATAAAAGGTTCATCATTCCTATCGGAAACTGATATTTGTATTTTAGTCCTGAACCCTGAGAGCCAGGTAAAAGTCATGGGGCTAAAAAAGGATATGATAAAAGATGGTGGAAAGTTCTATTCAGCTTTTGATAATAAATTAATAAGCATTTAAATATATATCATATGATACATTCAGTTATTATCGGAGGAAGTAAAGGATTAGGCAGGTCGGTTGCCCAAAAACTAGTAGAAAGGGGCGACAGAGTTTTTGTTATTTCAAGAAGTATTCCGGCAAACAAAATCGAAAACGTAAACTACTTTGCAGCGGATATTGAAGATAAAGATGCAGTTAATGGCGTATTGGAAGAAATATCTCAGGCGGGTAAAATAAACTACCTGGTATTTTCCCAACGTTACCGTGGTTCTGGTGACTCATGGGTCGGCGAGATAGATGTGAGCATCACAGCTTCCAAACTAATCATTGAATTTTTTCAGGATAAATTTTCTGCTGATGACAATGCAATCCTTTTTGTCAGTTCAGTTTTTGGCGAATACGTAGGTGAAGGCCAGGCCTTAAGTTATCATATGGGCAAAGCTGGAATGAATACCTTAATGCGCTATTATGCGGTTAACCTAGCCAAAAATGGGATAAGAGCAAATGCTGTAACTCCATTTACTTTTATAAAAGAAGAATCTAAAGATTTTTATAATAGTCAAACTGAACTGATGAACCTCTACAAAGACATCGTTCCATTAAAAAGATTAGGAACGGCAGATGAAATTAGTGATGTCGTTACTTTCTTGTGCAGCTATCAGGCAAGGTATGTCAACGGACAAAATTTATACATTGACGGTGGATTATCACTTGTTTGGCCCGAATCTATTGCAAGATCAATTAAAAAAATATAAGTAATGAATGACGCAGTAACAAAAAGGAGTACATGCAGATTATGTAATTCCACTAATCTGAAATTGGTTGTCAATATTAATCCTTCCCCTATTGCAGATCATTATGTGAGTAAGGAAAAATTAGATGAGCCGCAGGAAGCATATCCGCTCGATCTTTATTTATGTGAAGATTGCGGTCATGTTCAGAACATTTATGTAGTTAACCCGGATCTCCTTTTCAGGGACTATACTTTCTTTACCTCTAATTTTAAGGGGCTCGTTGAGCACTTTAAAACATATTCTGCTGAAATAATCAATACTTTTGGACTTAAAGAGAATGATTTTGCTGTAGAGATCGGCAGTAATGACGGCACATTTTTGTTGAACTTAAAAGAAAAAGAGATTCGGGTGTTAGGTGTCGACCCTGCCATTGATGCTGCCAAAGCTGCAAATGAAAGCGGAGTAGAAACACTCCCTACTTATTTTACAGATGAGCTAGCCAAACAAATTTTGAATGAGTATGGGTCGGCTGATCTTGTGGTGGCAAATAATGTGTTTGCACACAGCGATAACT
Organism: uncultured Candidatus Saccharibacteria bacterium; assembly: GCA_964366625.1. Taxonomy (GTDB): domain Bacteria; phylum Patescibacteriota; class Minisyncoccia; order Phycocordibacterales; family UBA9973; genus UBA9973. The sequence goes on along the minus strand of CAYIUH010000001.1, from coordinate 30,918 downwards.
TGATAGATATTATAAGCGGCATCGAAAGGATATTAAATGAAAATGGGATCTTTGTTTTTGAGGTATCCTACCTCGCTGATATTGTAGATAAATTTCTTTTTGATACCGTTTATCATGAACACGTATCTTACCATTCTATAAATCCTCTTCAAAAAGCATTTGCAAACAAAGGGCTTGAAATATTCAATATTATTCAGAATAGGTCAAAAGGAGGTTCTATCCGCTGTTTTGTGAAAAGGATTGAATCAAAGGCGCATAACGTTGAACCGATTGTACAGTCCTATATTCAAACGGAGCAGGAAAGAGGCCTCGATAAGAGAGATATCTTTATAAAGTACAATAATGATATACTGAAAAGGAAGGAAGCGCTGAACAAACTTCTGGATCAGCTTTTAAAAGATGGGAAAAAGATAGCTGGTTACGGTGCTTCTACCACAGTTACTACACTGATGTGGCATTTTGAACTTTCAGCAAGGTTGCTTTTTTTGGTTGATGATAATAAAATAAAACAATACCTGTTCAGCCCCAAGAGCCATTTGCAAGTATTGCCATCAGCTGAACTGGTAAATCAGGATATTGATTATGTAGTTATCCTTGCATGGAATTATGCGGATGCCATCATGGCAAATAATAAAGCCTTTGCGGATCATGGTGGAAAGTTCATTATACCTCTTCCTGAATTAAGTGTAGTCTAATTAATATTTGCGAAAATTTTCTCATAGAACCTAATTAGTGAGTCCCGTCCGGCCAGAAAATAATAGATCAGGTGTAGTATATACAGCCTTTCATAATGGTATTGCCAGTATAACAGCTAATGATATAACTACAGAGAGAGAGATTGCCTCTGAGCTAGATACTAAAAGGGCACGGATATGTTTTCATCAGGATAAAAATGACCTCGTTCATGAGATGATGATCACCTTTCATAGGGATACCTACGTAAGACCGCATAAGCATTTAGCAAAAGCAGAATCGTACTTAATCATCGAAGGTGAAATGGAAATACTTTATTTCAATGATAACGGGCATGTTACCGACAGGATCGAAATGGGCAATTTTGAAAGCGGAAAACAATTTTACTTAAAATCAATAACCGACGCCTGGCACACTCCCTTAATTAAAAGTGAGTTTGTTACACTCCTTGAAATTACCAATGGGCCCTTTGCTGAAAATGATTGTCTGTTTGCTGATTGGGCCCCTGAATTAGGGGATAAGGTAGGTATCCGTTCTTTTTTTGAAAAATATTCATGACATCCATTTAAATACGTTTTTCTATAAATAATAAATTATGAATTTAAACATTGAAAATAAACTAGCAATAGTAACAGGCGCAGGCCAGGGAATTGGAAAGGCGATCGCTATTTCTTTGGCAGACGAAGGGGTAAAAGTGATTCTCGTGGGTCGTACTCTGGAAAAGCTTGAAAATGTAAAAAAAGAATTAAATGGAGAAAGTAAGCATGACTGCTTTGCGATTGATTTAATGAAAGAGAATGCGATTTCCGAATTAGTTGAATATGTTACCTCCAAACACGGTGAACCAGATATTCTGGTTCATAACCTTGGAGGCTCTTTTGGAGTTCCTGCAATGGGCTCTGTTGAAGATTGGCAGAAGGTCTGGTATTTTAACGTGGGTATCTCTCATGCGCTCAATCTTGCATTTATGCCTGGAATGGCGCAACGTAAATGGGGGCGAATAGTGCAGCTTTCCACACTTTCTACTCAAACGTATAATGGCTATGCTGCTTATGTATCTGCTAAGTGTGCATTAGACGGCTATGTTAAAGCAGTAAATAGGGAAGTTTCAAAAGACAATGTGATTATTTCTGCAGTCGCCCCAGGGGCTATTTTCTCAGAAGGAAGGCACTTTGCGAAGTTACAAAGAGAAAATCCGGAGGCAATCCAGGAATATTTTAAGAATCATTTGCCGATCAACCGTTTGGGAACCGGTGAAGATATAGGGCCAATGGTTGCCTTCCTTTGCTCGAACCTGGCTTCATTTTTTGCCGGATCAATTATAGGTATTGATGGTGGCGGAATGTAAACTCAGGTGCTCTTTAAAAAGTATATAAAAGATTACTCATATTAGAAACAAGCAAATATAAAAATGAAAATTTTACTAATCGGCCATAAAGGGTATTTAGGCAGGGGCCTTCATGAATACTTCAAAAATAATAATAATGAAGTTGTAGGATGGGATATCGAGGATGACCTATTTTCTCTCACCACAGATTTCCTAGTTAAAGAAGGCATTGAAATGCTGATCAATTTGTCAGTAGCGGCCGATAGGCAATCAGCTACTTTCCAGGTGGGGCCCCCGACTGATCACATTAATGTGGGAGGTGCGAGGCATCTGGCTAATATTTTAAAGGGAACTGAAATCATGTGGATCCAAATGTCGACCCGCGAGGTATTAGGGTCAGTGTATACTGAAGATGATATCATTAAAACAGAAGATGGTTACCGCCCAAAGTTTCTAGTGAGCGAAGAATTTCCATTAGTTCCATTTAATTTTTATGGGAAGTCTAAAATTATTTCTGAATTCATCTCTGAATCACATCCTTATAGTAATGTCATCCGTTTAACTACCTGTTATACAGATTATGATCATCCAGCCGGAAATTGGGTTGTTTCACTAGTGAGGGCTGCTGTTAATAATAAACCGGTTACTCTAACTCAGGGAGGTTTGCAGTTTAGAGATCCATTGCATACCGATGACCTAGGCAGACTGATGGAATTACTTTGTGAAAAGAAAGTATTTGGTCATAAAATACATGCGGGTGGAGGAGATCAAAATATGATTTGTTTAAAGGATTTTATTTTGGGAGCAAATCCAAATGCCGATCTAACGGATATGTCGGGTGGAGATGTAGGATTTGCTTTTGATATCAGCAAAGCCAATCAGTTAACCGGTTGGAACCCACAGGTACTTGTCCGCGATAAGATCCCTGTAATTGCGGAGAATATCCGTAATGGTATTACTGAGCCGGCACTTTAACGGCATTAATTTCAAAAAAAATTAGCGTGAAACTTAGTTCTTCTTCGGAAATTGCATTAAAACAGATTTTAGAGCAAACGAAATCTCGTAACAGGATCGTTTTTGTATCGGGTAACTTTAATATTGTTCATCCGGGGCATTTGCGGCTGTTAAGATTTGCAGCTGAATGTGGTGATTTTCTTGTCGTTGGTGTTTATAATAAAACATCTAAGGGGGCAGTCCTTCCCGAAGAGCTGAGATTAGAAGGTATAAGATCCATCAGTTTTGTGAATTATGCATTTATACTGGATGACCGTCCTGTAGATTTTATCAGTATTCTTAAACCGGTTATAGTTGTAAAAGGAACCGAATATGAGTTCCAGGAAAATCATGAGCAAAAAGCCGTGGATGGTTATGGCGGGAAATTGTTGTTTAGCTCAGGTGATATTACTTTTTCCTCGCTTGATCTGTTAAGGCAGCAGTTCAGGGAATTCAATCCCTCAACGATAATTAAACCGGATGATTTTCTGAAAAGGCACAATATTCGCTTTGGGGAGCTGAATAAGATACTTTCTAAGTGGAAAGATCTAAAAGTTGTTATTATTGGCGATCTAATTGTCGACGAATATATAACCTGTGACGCACTGGGTATGTCGCAAGAGGATCCCACTATTGTGGTTACTCCCGTTGATACACAAAAATTTGTTGGAGGAGCCAGTATAGTCGCAGCGCATGTGGCGGGCTTGGGTGCTAAAGTGAATTTCTTTACAGTTACCGGAAAAGATGCAACCGCTGAATTTGCCATGTCAAAATTGGTAGAATACGGTGTAGAAACACTTTTTTTTGAAGATGAGAACCGACCAACTTCCCTGAAGCAACGCTTCAGGGCGAATGGGAAGACCCTTTTAAGGGTTAGTCATTTGAGGCAGCAGGATATCACAAAAGATATTTCAACAAAAATGCTTCAGGCGATCATAGAGAAACTCGAAAATGCAAACCTGGTAATATTCTCTGATTTTAATTATGGGTGCCTTCCTCAATCCCTGGTAGACGAGGTGATAGAATATTGCAGTAACAGAAATATTTTAATGGTAGCAGATAGCCAATCATCCTCTCAATTGGGTGATGTCTCAAGGTTCAAACATATGGAACTACTTACCCCTACAGAAAGAGAGACCCGCCTGGCGTTACGTGATTTTGGTTCGGGATTGGCTTTTTTGTCCGAGACACTTATAAATATCGCTGATGCAAAAAATATCGTAACCACATTAGGGAATGAAGGAATCCTGATTCATACTTCCTATATTGAAGAAGAAAAGTATCTATTTGACCGCCTCCCCGCCCTTAATACCTCTCCGAAGGATGTAGTTGGTGCAGGCGACTCGTTTTTGGTTTGCTGTTCTATGTCTTTAGCAGTTGGAGCTACAATTTGGGAAAGTGCCTATTTGGGCTCCTTAGCCGCAGCTTGCCAGGTAGGAAGAATTGGAAACATACCGATCACCACCAAAGAAATAGCATTCGAATTGAAACAAGAAGATAATAGATGAAAGCATTGCTCTTATCTGCCGGCTATGGAACCCGTTTAAGGCCCATTACTAACCATATTCCTAAATGCCTGGTGGATATTCATGGTAAACCATTACTGCAATTATGGTTGGAAATGCTGAGTTTGGGTGGTGTAAATGATATCCTTGTGAATACCCATTTTCTTGCCGAAAAGGTTAAATCGTTCCTTGAACAGGAAGAGTATAAATCACGTATTACAATTGTTTATGAAGAGGAATTATTAGGCACCGGTGGAACATTGCTGAAGAATCGGGATTTTTTTGATAATGAATCTGTTATTTTAATTCATGCAGACAATTTATCAAAATTTGATATGGCCGCTTTTATTCGCAGGCATGAAACCAGGCCTGAAGGAACTGAAATAACCATGATGACTTTTCATACAGATGTACCGAAAACTTGCGGGATTGTTGAACTGGATGAAAACGATGTTCTTATTGCCTTTCATGAGAAGGTTGAACATCCTCCGGGTAACCTTGCTAATGGTGCAGTATATATACTTGAGCCAGGGGTTTTAGATTTCCTGGAAAAAACCGGAAAAGAGGTGATCGATTTCAGTAATGATGTTATTCCAAATTATATGGGCAGAATTTATACTTTTGAAAATAAAGTATATCATCGGGATATTGGAACAATTGAAAGTTACGAAGCTGCGCTAAAAGAATTTCCTCCAAAGAGCCAAATCATCTAAATATTGAAGTCTATGGATGATAAGAATGGAGACATTACAATTAAACAGCGTAAATCAAATTTGGCTTTTTTGAATTTGAGGATAATGGGAGCCCTTAACAGGCTTGAATTAGATCGCGCAGTATTTTATGGTCTCATAACAAAGCTTTGGGGGCTGTGCTCCGGGCCGGTTACGGTAATTCTTATCGCAACCAAATTTACCCCGGAAATTCAAGGGTATTATTACACTTTCGCTATGATACTTGCTTTGCAGGTGTTTATAGAATTAGGGCTTGGAACCGTTATTATCCAGTTTGCCAGCCATGAATGGTCAAAATTAAAATTAAATGAGTCTGGCCACATCGAAGGCGATAAAGATTCTCTATCGCGCCTTTCAAGCATCGCGGTTATTGCTTCAAAATGGTACTTCATAGGAGGGCTGCTGGTTACCATTGTAGTTGGGATAGGTGGCTATATATTTTTTTCAACTTCTCCTAATACAGGCGTGCATTGGCGCTCGTCATGGTTCACTTTATGCGTAATTGAAGGTATTTCTATATGCCTTGTACCAGTCTGGTCATTATTGGAAGGTTGTAACCAGGTAGGCAGGCTCTATACGTTCCGGTTTTATAAAGGGCTATTAGCTAGCATAAGTATTTGGGTGGGTATGTTACTGGGGGCAGAACTCTGGACAACTGTAATATCAGCTATTTCAGCAGTTATTTTTTCCCTGATTTTTTTGCGTAAGGGGTATTGGCAATTTTTTAAAACCTTGCTTTATTCAAAAATTGATGGACCTAAAATAAACTGGAGGAACGATATGTTGCCCATGCAATGGAGGATTGCATTATCATGGATAAGCGGCTATTTTATTTTTTCGTTTTTTGTGCCTGTACTATTTAAATATCATGGCCCGCTTTTGGCCGGGCAAATGGGAATGACATGGAGTTTAGTTGTAATATTGGGTTTGGTTTCATCATCATGGCTCTCTCCTAAAGCACCTGTATTCGGTATATTAATTGCGAAAAAAGAGTATGCCGAATTAGACAGACAATTCTGGAAAACAACGAGAATTGTTTTGTCCGTTTCCGTTATAGTGGCTTTTTTAATATGGTTAATGGTGTTTTCAATAAACAATGTGAATAATGTCGTCGTCCGAAAATTTGCACAAAGACTTCTCCCACCATTACCAACCGGATTATTTTTAGCAGCGCAACTTCTTTATATCATATCTTCTCCTTTTTCTACATATTTGAGAGCTCATAAGAAAGAGCCCTTAATGATTTTTTCAATAGTTTATGCTTGTATTGTTGGTTCGTCTACTCTCCTGATGGGCAAATATTATTCAGCGACAGGCATGGCAATAGGATATTTTACAGTGAATGTCTTCTTTATGCCGGTCGTAATTTTTATCTGGAACAAGTGCCGTAAGAAATGGCATACTAACTGATTATGAGTAAAATAAAAATTGAGTTAATAAAAACGTGAAATAAAGAGTAAAATGAAAAAAATAATTAAAGATTTTATTCCACCAATAATTTTAAAGGGGCTTAGAAAAGCATTAACCAATAAGTCCGATGAAAATTCTTCCAGGATTTTTATTGATTACAACGACGCTTTAAATTTATGCACAACTAATGCTTATGAAGAAGAAGAACTTATTGATGTTATTTTTTTAAAAACTAAACGGTTCTCAGAAAAGATTCAATCCGAAATAATACCTATATGGGGAACAACGGCTTATAGTTTACTATCAATAATTAATCCCGTGATTGAAAATCAATCGAAAAATATTAATGTTTTAGACTTTGGGGGTGCTTGCGGTGCTCATTATTTTCATCTTAGAAGTCTTATTGATAAGAAATTAAAATTTAATTGAGTCGTTGTTGAAACACCAACAATGGTGAAGTTTGCAAAGGAGTTAGAAACAGACGAGCTTTCCTTTTTTGATAATTTTGACGATGCCAGGGATAAGCTGGGTACTATTGATCTTCTTCATACTTCAGGAACACTACAATATGTGGACAATCCGACAAAATATTTATCTGAGGTCTTAAATTGCAATGCAAAATGGTTGTTATTTAACAGACTTGGTATGAATAGAAGCAACAGAGATGTTCTAACTATTCAGTCATCAATGTTGAGTTCGAATGGGATTGGAGAACTACCCGAAGGATATACAGATAGATTAATTAAATACCCGTTTACCTTTTTATCAGAGACCAAATTAATTAATCAAATACAGGAAAAATATTTGCTGGTTGCAAAATTTGATGATAAAAGCGGTATATATGAGGTAAAAGGTGAAGATATAGTAGGCTACGGTTTATTATGCAAAAAGATCGGCCTATAATGTGAGGAAATCACAATGAGGGGCTTCATATATTTTTGCAAAGACACATTATAAAATTAAGAATTGTCAACCATCTATAACAGAGTCAAAGAGCTAGTCCTTTCATGGGTTTTTATAAGATCTTTTGACCGCTTTATTAATATATTATTTTCTCCCTATCGGGCGTTTAAAAAGAGGCATGCTATAAGATCAGCTGAGCAAGCGTACCGGCAACCCCGTTCCAGAAATCAAGCGGTCTTTATATGTGACAAATTAAATGGACGCCCCATTAAAATTGGATTCGCGTTAAAAGGAATGGGATGGAATGTCATATTGCTACATAGAAATAATCTTTCTTTTGATCTGTCTGAGTCTTTTGATGAAACAAAGAAATTTGAAAATGAATTCGATGCACTTCAGATAGCTTCCGAATACACGCCTGTAGTATATCATATATTTTCAAATTATAATTTTGAGGTAGCTTATACTTTTATCAAGTATAAGCCCGGGAAGGTTGTGTTTGATAATTATGACTTGTTAACAGGAATGGTTAAAGAAGTCATTTCAAACCGCTATAAACAACAAATAGCATTGGAGCAGTATTGTTATTTAAACGCAAACGGTCTTTGTTGTCGCGATTTGCGTGTACAGTATCTGAAAGAAAATCTCCCACCAAAAATATTGTTTTCAGAGTATTGCTGGCCTAAGGAAAAATTTAAGAAACATGCGAAGTTAACTGACGGAATACATGTTGTTTATGTAGGGAGTATTGAATTTGATCCTAAATCAGTTGAAGCTTTTCAATATGACCTTGGAGCTATACTCAGTGCGCAGCAAGTTCACCTGCATATTTATCCGTCCCATCAGCACATAGTAGAGGAAATGCAACAAAATATGAAAGCTTTTGTGACCCAGGAGTTGATCGATAAATATGTTCACATACATAATGTGGTATCACCTCTTGAACTGATCTCTGAAATATCTAGGTATCAATATGGATTAATAATATCAACGACCCAGGTTGATTTTGTAGATGAAGGCATAACTTATTTTCACCATATGGGTGATGGCCTTTTGCCTTCCAAATTATTTGACTACATGGAAGCCGGTCTTTTTACACTTACCCAAAATGCCAGATTTATACGGTTCGTTCTTGAGCGGTATGGGAATGGGAAAGTGGTGACTTCTCTTGAAGACATAGCAGAGCAATGTAAACATACTCCACAAACTAAAATAAATTTACCTGAATCGCTAACACTGAAGTATAACAGTAAGCGCCTGGTAGATTTTTATCTTGATTTGAAATAGATATATGGTAATGGCTAATTTATCTTCAAGGTGGTCAACAGGTGGACAGAAGATGGATTCAATTTCATTAGTTTCTTGGGCTGTTATGCTACTATTTTGGGCCACACTGTCCAGTGAAGGAATTTTTGAGATCATGGGACAAATAAAAGGACAGATTATTATCCTTGGTATTTGGATCATAACACTTATTTTTTTTGGCAGGAATGCATTAACTGTAGCATATCAAAGAATCATTGCACATTCTCTGGACTTACTTTTATTATCCATGTTTACCATAGTAAATGTCCTTCATTTGTTGTTCGGTAATGGTGACATGGCATATGATAATTTTGTAAAATCTTTAATTCTGCTATGTCTTTATACTACAGTACTTGTTCACTTGAAAAATAGTATAAAAGCTTACAACAGATCGGTTATCTTCTTATTGATAATTTATGGTCTGAATGCCATATATGTGACACCAATATTGTTTTCCTACCCCTTTATAGCCAAACTTTATGACTTTGGTACTGGTGAAATAACATGGTTTGGCTCCTGGGGATTTTTTATGTCTTTCGCAGTTTCAATTCCTTGTTTTATAGCTGTTGCATCACGGCAGAAGTGGCTATTTAGGATATTTTTGTATGTTATGTGTATTTCAATTTCTTTAATGATTATAATATCAACATTTGCCGCATCGATCATTTTGCTTTTTGCTGGTTTCGCAGGATTATTGTTTTTTTCAATTAAAAAAAAGGTAAAATTTATTTTGATCTGTTCCTTCATTTTTTTATTGATCACATTATGTATTAAGTTTTATGATTTCAGCGAACAGCCGCAAATTGGAGCTATGGCTGAAAAAATCGGTACTATTTTTACATATCAGGCTGAATTGCCTACTGATGAGAATGATCCCCGGATAAGAGCTACTTTAATGAAAGTCTCTATCAATAGTTTTTTGGAGCATCCTTTCTTTGGTGTAGGTCTTTATGGGCCACGGGAAGATGGTAAAAATGTTGTTGGGCTGCATTCTGGTATTATGGATAGCCTTGCTCAATATGGATTGTTCGGAAGCATGTGGTACTTTGGTTTTATCTTCATTGCGTTTCGTCGATTGATCATTTATCTGAGGTCTAATCCTAACAGTTTAATTGATCAGGCCAGGCTAATAACTTTATTTATTTTTTTAATGGGAGCAATGGCCAATCCAGCCTTGATCGAAACCCCTTTCTGTACCCTGGTGTTTATTCTCGCATTATCTCCTGTACGTTTCGAAACCGCAAGTGTAAAGTCTTTTATGCAGAACGATAATTTAAAGTTGGATAATAACGTGAGTATCGTTTGAAAGCGGTTACTATTTCTGGACACATAGTACAATTCTATACATTATATTCGGCGAGCATATTCTTGCTTGAATTTTAACAAATTTGATCCTACAGATCTAAAAACTCAAATGGTAACGGAATTAAATATCAATCTGGGGGCATTACCCGATCTTACTTCGTATGACATAGACAGAAATCAGGTCAGGATTACATTTGGTCTGATTGTATTAAATGGTATGCCATTTATTAAATACAATTTGAAGGCACTTTACCCCTATGCACATCAAATTATAGTGGTAGAGGGCGCTGCTCCCTCCGCAAAATATGTTGCATTTGAAGACGGGCATTCCCAGGATAACACATTGGATATTCTCAGACGTTTCCGGGCGGAAGAAGATCCTGAAAATAAAGTGACAGTTATTACTGCTGAGGACGAAGGTTATCCTAATGGTTTTTGGCAGGAAAAAGATGAGATGTCACAAGCTTATGCCAAAAGAGCAACCGGCAACTATTTATGGCAGATTGATTCTGACGAATTTTATATGGAGCACGATATGGACAGAATTACAAAAATGTTATCGGATGATTCTGAAATAAAAGCAATTTCTTTTTCAATGTATACATTTTGGGGCTCGCCCGGTTACATTGTTAACGGTTATTTTTTAGATAAATTTACAGTGCATAGAATCTTTTCGTGGGGTCCTGGTTACAAATATCTGACTCATAGGCCCGTTACTATTCTGGATGATCAATCCAGGGATCTCCGCACATTCAAATGGCTAACGCCTGAAGATATGAGAGCTAAAGGAATTTATATGTATCATTATGAGCTTCTTTTTCCAAAACAGGTTACAGAAAAATGCAGCTATTACGCTGGTGCAGAATGGACGGCCGCACTCCAGAAAGCGAATGAATGGGTTACAAACTGTTATAAAACTATTGGCAAACCATTTAGAGTTCATATGATGTATAATTATATAAGCTGGCTGGAAAGATTTAAGGGAAGTCATCCTACTCAGGTTATTGAAATGTTAAAAGTGGTTAATGCAGGTCAATACCCCGGTGTGAATTTAAGAGACATGAATGATGCAGACAGATTACTTGCGAAATGGCGTTATCGGTTTCAGTGTTTAATGTTGAAATCATTTATCCCCATTGATCGGGGGCTTTATAAAGCTAAGAACAGGCTAAAAAAGTCTTTTTTGGGCCGTATGATTATAGCGCTTAAAAAAAGGCGTAGAGGAGATTTGATACATATAGAAGCCAATCAAGTTTCACAGGAACTTACTGATGGGTGGAAATCACCCCCTATTCCGGCCATACAAAGACAATTGACCGATGAAGAGTTAGCTCGTATGTATGAAGGAAAAGTTATTATACCATTTCGCGTTCTGGCTGACTGTATACATTTTATAAAAGGTGAAACAAAAGATATTATAGAAATTGGGTGCAGTACGGGGTATTATTATGAGGTACTTTCTCACCTGCTCGGGCAACCAATTCGATATACGGGTGTAGATTATTCTCCTGTGATGATTAGTGAGGCTACCAAAAAATATCCCGATGCAACATTTCGTGTAGCTGATGCTACTTCATTGCCTTATGGCGATTCTTCATTTGATATTGTAATATCTGGCTGCTGTCTGTTGCATATTTTGGAATATGAGAAAGCTATTATAGAATCCGCCAGGATAGCTAAAAGTTGGGTTGTTTTTCATAGAACACCTATTGTACATGGACCAATTCAATATTATAAAAAGAAGGCCTATGGCATTCCTTGTGTTGAAATACATTTTAATGAGGATGATTTTATTAAAATGTGTACTGAAAGCAATCTTTCCCTTAAGAAATCATTTGATATTGTAAATGGTGAAGAGTTTTCCCAGAGAACATACATTTTTGAAAAAGCTTAGATCTTCGGGAGCAGTAATTATAAAATGTTTACTTTCTGATCTTCTTATTTTATCAACTATTTTTCAATTTTTCCTGTAACTAAGATAAATCACAATCTTCCATGCTAAATTTCTGTACATATTTTGATATTAATTATATACATAGGGGGTTGGCACTTTATTCATCTCTTGTAAAAACAGGAGATTCTTTTGTCCTCTGGATCTTATGCTTTGATGAAGAAACTTACCAAATTCTGGGATCATTAAATCTTCCAAATACAAGATTGATCTCAGAACAGGAGTTTGAAAAAAATGATGAAGCTTTAATTGCCACAAAAGGATCAAGAACAAGGGTAGAATATTACTGGACTTGTACTGCAAGTTTACCGTTGTATATTTTCCGGCAGGATAATTCTATACCCGTTCTCATATACTTGGATGCTGATACTTTCTTTTACTCTTCTCCAAAGACCATACTTGAGGAATTAGGTGAGAAGAGTATATTAATAGTTCCTCATGATTATTCTCCTGAGTTTGAGGATAAAGAGGCGGGCATTTATAATGTAGGAATTATGGCTTTTCGTCCGGATCAGGCAGGGTTGAGCTGTCTTAACTGGTGGCGTGAGCGCTGTATCGAATGGTGCTATTGGAAATATGAAAATGGCCAGATTGGAGATCAGGCATACCTGAACGATTGGCCCGAACGATTTGATAAGGTGGTAGTCAGTAATAATATAGGTATCAATGCAGCTCCCTGGAATGTAGCTAAATATGGATTAAGTGCAGATAATAACGGAAACTTTTTTATTGCTGACAAACCATTGGTTTGTTTTCATTTCCATGCATTGCGATTTTGTTCCTCACAACTGGTATATATGAGTGGGTTTAACGTTAATTTGCCTACATCTGTTCTGAACATTATATACCGGCCTTATATTAATTCACTGATCGAGGCCAGAAATATGATATTTAACCACAATTTTAAAATTGAATTTACAAAAACTGGAATTCCCTGGCGCTATATTGCAGGCAGGCTGATAAGAAGACAACCATTGAAACATTTTATGTGGGTTAAGAAAAGGGAAATAGTTACTTAACCAGTTGTTAACAATATTGTATAAAATATCAATCATCAATTATCGTGGCTCACTTAAGTCGGGCACTACATATAATTATCACTTTAGATCTATATAAAAAAGAAAAATACCTATGGGATTAAAAATTGCAGTTCATCGATTATTTCGCAAAATAGGTTATGACTTTCGCCGGTATCACTCTGATAATTTTCCTGAGCTTAACCGGATTAAAATCATTAATAAACAAAACATTAATCTTGTATTGGATATTGGTGCGAGTGAGGGGTTGTATGCTGCTGAGCTTCGTGAAGCCGGATATAAAGGACGTATTATTTCATTTGAACCTCTGGGAGAATCATTTAAGTTGCTAAATCAAAAATCTGATAAGGATACTGAATGGGATAGTTTCAACATTGCTTTGGGAGAATCAGATGGCGAAGTGGAGATGAATGTTTCCGGACATATTACCAGTAGTTCATTACTTCCAATGACAGACGTGCATCTGAATGCTATGCAGAGCAGCGCTATTGTTTCAAAAGAAAAAATAAAAGTAAGAGCATTAAATTCATTCCTGGGTAAAGAGATTAAGGCAAGTGACCGGATATATTTAAAAGTGGATGTTCAGGGATTTGAAATGTTTGTACTGAGAGGTGCTGATAAAATTCTTGATCAGGTTGAGGCAATTGAAATAGAATTATCGCTGGCACCATTATATAAAGATGTCCCGCTTTTTCTGGATATGATAAAATACCTGGAATCACTTGGGTTTATGATTGTTTCTATGAATAGTGTTTTTTCTGATCCAAATACGGATCAGTTATTACAAGTTGATGGCATTTTTAAAAGGAAAAAACTGTGAATTTTTTTGATACAGTGAAATTCATTAAACCTGATTTCTTTAGCTGGTTATTAAAGCGGTAAGGTTTTAAATTTATAAAGAAAATTTTTGTAATGCTTACTTTTTTATCAAGCCCGAAACCTTTCATAGGAAACGACAAGGAAAACCAGTACCGTGCAATCAGGAGCTGGTTACTAGCAGTTAAGGGTGCCGAAGTTATTTTATATGGTGACTCAGAAGGTATTGAAGAAGCTGGTCGTGAACTGAATGTTAGCATAGTAAAAAACATCACCTCTTCACCTAGTGGGGCGCCATATTTTGGAGCAATTGCTGAGCACGCGGGAAAGCATGGAAAATACGATGTCCAGGTTTATTTAAATTGCGATATTCTTTTATCAGGGATATATAAGGCATCTCAGGTTATACAGTTTGATAAGTTCCTTTTTATCGGGCAAAGAATTGACCTTTTTCCAGGTGTGATAGTAGACCCACATCCTGATGAATATAGCCATCTGGTTAAAAAACTTTTTGAAAAAAATCAAATAAAAATTCATGAAGCTACCGGGATCGACTACTTTATGTTCACCAGGAATATGTGGCAAGGATTGAGTCAGATTGCAATCGGCCGGGGGGGATATGACAATGCATTATTGTCTTTTTGCAAACAAAATCGCTATCCAATTATTGACGGAACATTATCAGTTATAGCATTACATCAATTTCATGATTATAATCACATTCATGGGAAAGAAGAATTCGTGTTTTATGGCTCAGAAGCTCGGCAGAATCTTTTGGTGGCGGGAAGATATAGCCTGCTAACTGTTTCTGATGCAGATTATATACTAGATAATTATCGCTTAATATATTCCGCCTGTCGTAGGGATTATCTTCGGGGAATAGAACTCAAATTTAGATATATAAAAAAATGGCAAATTGCAAGTTTGCTTTTGCGTGGAATATGGCGGGTACTTTACGCAGTAAAATTAGTGCGGAAAAAAGAGTACAAACTGGATTCCCTGATTGAAACCAACCATCCAATATTTACTCCGGATAGTCAATTAGTTGTAGCAGATGACCTTACGCAGGTAAATGCGTATTTCTGATCAAATATACCTGAACAAAATAAAATGAATATTATACAGTTTTTCAGACAATTGATTAGGAACAACCATTCTATAAGAAGTTTTGTTGCCTATAATCTCGCTTCTTCTGGCCTTTTTGATAAATTCATACTCGATAATCCAATAAGCGAAATATGGAAAAAGCGGATAGAAGATGTTAAAAATTGTCCAGACAATGAACATATTACCAGAGTAGCAGATGCTGGAAAAGTTGTAAAAGGCAAACAGATAATGCATAATGGATTGAAAATCCACTTAGGAAGTTATTATGGACCAGAAGTAGCTACTCAGTTAATAATCAATAAAGGGGTTCATGAGCCTCAAGAAGAATATGTTTTCCAGGAAGTCCTAAAAGCAGGCATACGAAAAGATGCCACAATGGTTGAACTTGGTGCTTTTTGGTCATTTTATTCCATGTGGTTTAATTCGGAGGTAGAAAACGCAAAAAATTACATGGTTGAGCCAGATAAATTCAATATGGGTTTTGGTATAAGAAATTTTAAATTGAATAAAATGAATGGCAACTTTACGAATGCATTTGTTTCTTCAAAAAGTGATAAGACTACTTCCCCGGAAACGATTTATATTGATGACTTTGTCAATACAAATAATATTGATTTCATAGATATATTACATTCAGACATCCAAGGCTATGAATTTGAAATGTTAAAGGGAGCTGAGAGTTTTATAGATAAGGACAAAATTGGATATTTGTTCATTTCCACTCATGCGAATGATGTACATTATGACTGCCTGAATTTTTTAAGTAGTAAGAATTATTTAATTCTGGTAGATATTGATGTTGATAAAACATTTTCAATAGATGGGCTAATTGTTGCCAGATCCAAGAATTACCATGGATTAAATGAAATAAAAATATCTTTAAAGGAGAACTAACATTAGCCTTCAGCACTGTATTAGTCATATTAATTGGGTGAATGGAAAACGTGACTCGGGTCGGTATCTTCAATAATATAGCTCCTTTATATATTAGGCCATTATGGGATAAGTTATTAGAGGCGCGAGATATTAGATATACTTTTATTACATCTTCCAAAGGGCATGAAGGTATAAAGACGATTGACCCAACTGAATTCTTAAAAACCAATGACAGAGAAGCCCCGGTTTGGTATTTTGTAAAAAATATATACTTAGCAAAAATTCTGGTTTACCAATTTGGCTTGGTAAAATTGGTTCTTAAAAACGAATTTGATGTATATGTTTTTGCCGGTGATATGTACACTATTTCAACATGGTTGGCAGCAGCTATATGTAAGATCAGGGGGAATCCAGTTTTTTTTTGGGGTCACGGCTATTATGGAAACGAATGGTTTTTTAAGAAAAACATTCGACTTTTATTCTATCGAATTGCTGATTATCATTTTCTATATGGAAATAGGGCAAGAAAGCTTCTAATTAATATGGGGTTTAATGCAGTTAGATTATTCACTGTATATAATTCTTTAGATTATCGTACTCATAAAATGCTTTATGCGAATAAGGATCAGCATACCTTGCTTCAACTAAAGAAAAAATTCTTCCCCGATAGGGAGCATTATCCGACTATGCTTTTCATAGGCAGACTCACAAAAAGAAAAAAGATCTCTTTGTTGATTAACGCTATTCGCCTTCAAAGGGATAAAGGAAACGAGTTTAATTGTATATTAATTGGTGATGGCCAAGAAAAAGAAAAACTTCTTTCTGAAATCCACGAATTTAAACTTGAAGATTGTTTTTACTTTCATGGCTCCTGTTATAATGATGCAGAAAGTTCTAAATTTATTATGCTGTCCGATTGCTGCGTTTCCCCGGGAAATGTAGGATTAACAGCTATTCATTGCCTGTCATTAGGTACCCCAGTAATCACCCATAACAACTTTAGTAATCAAATGCCGGAAGTAGAATCAGTTATAGAGAATAAAACCGGGTTTTACTTTGAAGAAAACAAAGTTGAAAGTTTATCAGCGGCTATAGAGAATTTTGTGGGGGGGAATCAGAAGCAATTAATGGCGGCGGCTTGCATTAATATGATAGAGGAAAATTTTAATCCACAAAATCAATTCAATATCATATCCGAGGCAATCAAGAAAGCATATTCAGTCTATTAACATAAGATAAACACATAAATTTAATCATAACCTATGCCAAATATATTAGATTTGAAAACCTTTACCGACGAAAGAGGGAATTTGACTGTAGTTGAGAAAGTACTGCCATTTGAAATCAAAAGAGTTTTTTATATATATGGTGTGGATGACTCATCGCGTGGTAATCACCGTCACAAACAGACTATACAGGCGGCAATCTGTCTTAAAGGGAGTTGCAGGATACTTGTTCAAAGTGGTAAAAATGAACCAGTACAGTATTTTACCCTAGATAAACCATCTAAATGCTTGGTTATTCAACCAGAGGATCATCATTGGATGGATCTATTTACAAAAGATTGCATATTGATGGTATTTGCTTCAGAATATTATAACCCTAACGACTACATTTTTGAAACCTATGATTAGGTTTAAAACAAATAGGAGTGAAATTAACATCGATTATGAGAATAAAACATTATAGTCTTTTTAATAATTCTTCTAAGGTCCTGAACTGGGAGGCATTGAGAAACGATGAATCTGAAGCACCTTATTTTCTGCCGTATTCACGTGAAGAATTCCTAAAAAAAGTTGATACCCTAAGCCCATCTAAAGCCACCGAAATCATTATAAATGAAACCGAGAAGTTAAAAATCCACAAAGCCTTTTCAATAGGATGTGGAATAGCCTCACTGGAATACCAGATCAAAAAATTTTCGAAGTTATCAGTAATAGTTTCTGATTACAACTCAAGTGTATTGAGGCTGAAAAGTTATAATATTTTTGATGATTGTTTGAAGCTTGATGCTTTTAGGGATGTTTTCCCTGTCAACGAAAGTTTTCTGATGATCTTTCCCAGGATAGATACAGAATTTGACGATCAACAACTTGAAACCTTATTTTTAAAATGTAAGAACGCGGGTATAAAATATATCTGGTTCATCCCGGCAGAATTATTAAATTATAAAATCTTTTTTGTTGAATTAAAGATCTTACTGGTGAGTATTTTAAAAGGAAAATCCAGAGTGTTTTGTGGTTATGCACGTTCAAAAAGCGCATTTAAAAGGCTTTGGGGGAAGCATTACAGATTGGTCAAAGAGTATAAAGCAGAAAATAGATTTTTTTTATTACAAGCAATAGAATAATAACAACTATGATTGAATACGAGAACTTAGGAAGACTTAATCAGTCTTTTTTTGAATCCTTTAAGAAAAAATTCGATGAAACACTTTTAACAGGTTGGTATATTCTGGGAAAAAATGTTGAAAAATTTGAACAGGAATATGCTCAGTTTACGAAGTCAAAACATTGCATCGGTTTAGCCAATGGGCTTGATGCTCTTAGTTTAGCACTTCGTTGTTTCGATTTTCCTGCGGGATCGGAAGTCATCGTACCCTCAAATACTTACATTGCTACAATTCTTTCAATTGTACAAAATGGCCTAAAGCCAGTATTGGTAGAGTCTGATATTAATACGTATAATATCGATCCTTCTAAGATTGAGGAAAAAATCACGTCAAATACCCGTGCCATAATGGTGGTACATCTTTACGGAAAATGCTGTGAGATGGATACTATTCTTTCCGTTGCCAATAGGTTTAATTTACGTGTAATTGAAGATTGTGCGCAATCACATGGTGCAAAGTTTAAAGAGCAGATCTCAGGTACTTTTGGAGATTTTGGGGCACATAGTTTTTATCCTACCAAAAACCTGGGTGCCTTGGGCGATGCGGGAGCAGCTACTACGAATAATGATCAACTGGCATTAAAATTAAGAACACTTCGTAATTATGGATCAATAATAAAATACAATAATGAATATATAGGGTATAACTCCAGGTTAGATGAAGTCCAGGCAGGGTTTTTAACTATTAAGTTAGCTTCATTGGATAAAATTACCGATCATAAACGTTATCTGGCTAATCTTTATCTGGAGAATCTTAAGGATGACTTTATAAAACCTATTTTCGATCCCGAATATTATGACGTGTATCATATTTTTAATATTAGACATCCTAAACGTGACCAACTTCGGGAATACTTGTTAAAGCATGAGATTAAAACTGAAATACACTATCCTATTGCGCCGCATAGACAAAAAGCGATGAAAGATATTATTAAAGGTGAGTACCCGATTTCTGAAGAAATACATGCAACTACCCTGAGCTTACCGATTTCCTATTTTCATACTTCGGATGATATTTTACAGGTAATAGAAACTATAAATTCTTTTTAAAAGGCAATAACATTTTATGTTCTGGAACTTTAGCTCTTAGTCTTAAGACAATTATGAAGTATTATTGTACTCATTTTGGCATAAATTATACAGGGCATGCATTATCACTATACCATTCATTAGTTAAACATGCCGGGGAATTTAAACTTTTCATGTTCTGCATGGATGCTGATTCATGTGAGCATCTTGGTAAACAAGAGTTAAATAATGCAGTTTTAATTCCTCACGAGCAATTAGAGAACGCAATTCCAAATTTGATTGGTGCAAAATTTAACAGGAGTAGAGTGGAATATTTTTACACTTGTAGTCCCGCAACTTGTTATTATGTTTTTCAATATTTTGAAGAAGTTGATTTGTTAACCTATTTGGATGCCGACCTTTATTTCTATAGCTCTCCATTACCGTTATTTGATGAACTGGGAAATGAATCTATAGGAATTATTGAGCATCGATTTCACTGGTTTTCACGAAGAAATAAGATATATGGAAATTTTAATGTAGGGTGGATAAGTTTCAGAAAAAATGAAAACGGACTTCGATGTTTAAATGATTGGATGCAGAATTGTATTAAATGGTGCTACCAGCAATTAGAAGATGGAAAATATGCTGATCAAAAATATTTAGATGCCTGGCCAAATGAATATCATGGAGTGAAAATATTACATAATAAAGGAGCTAATTTGGCTATTTGGAATATTGGTAATTATAAATTGAAAATCTCAGAGCAGAATGTTTTTGTTGATAATGAAAGGCTCATATTTTATCATTTTGCAAATTTAAAGCAAATATCAGAAAATAAGTTCTGTAGTGACCTGAGTAGAGTATTGGTGCCTACCAATCAAATCATTCTTGAGGAAATTTACGTGCCTTATATTCATTCATTATTGAAATATCAGGTAAAGGTGATTATCCCCAAGAACGATATTTATAATAATAACATTGTATTTCGCATCAAGAAGCTCTCCCGTGATATAAGACAATTATTCTTCCCTGATATTATTAATATTGTATAATTGTATAATATGCTTTTAAATAAAACTCTCTTAATAACAGGAGGCACCGGCTCATTTGGGAACGCTGTTTTACAGCGTTTTTTGCAAACGGATCATTTTAAGGAGATCCGCATATTTTCCCGTGATGAAAAGAAGCAGGATGATATGAGGACTCAGCTTAAAAATGAAAAACTGAAGTTCTATATTGGAGATGTCCGAGATTACCATAGCATTGAACGCGCAATGCGCGGGGTTGATTATGTATTCCATGCAGCGGCTTTAAAACAGGTTCCTTCTTGTGAGTTTTTCCCGATCGAAGCCACGAAAACAAATGTTTTCGGCACGCAGAATGTAATCGATGCTGCTATTGCAAGTAAGGTTGCCAAGGTAATCTGTTTAAGTACAGATAAAGCTGCTTATCCTATCAATGCAATGGGTATCTCTAAAGCTTTGATGGAAAAGGTGGCAATTGCCTCATCGCGGAATGTGGCTGATACCACGATTTGTCTGACACGATATGGTAATGTAATGGTTTCTCGCGGT
Organism: uncultured Candidatus Saccharibacteria bacterium; assembly: GCA_964366625.1. GTDB lineage: Bacteria > Patescibacteriota > Minisyncoccia > Phycocordibacterales > UBA9973 > UBA9973. The sequence continues at coordinate 9,983 of CAYIUH010000001.1, read as the reverse complement.
TCTGTGATACCATTGTTTATTGATCAAATTAAGGATCACAAACCGTTGACCTTGACAGATCCCAATATGACAAGATTTATGATGACATTAGAAGATGCAGTTGATTTAGTTTGGTACGCTTTTGAAAATGCAAAACAGGGCGATTTATTTGTTCAAAAAGCACCATCAGCTACAGTTGGCACATTGGCTCAGGCTTTAATAGAACTGTATAAATCTAAAAGTGAAATTAAAATAATCGGAACAAGGCACGGAGAAAAATTATATGAAACATTGGTAAATAGAGAGGATATGTTAAAGGCGGAAGATTTAGGAGAATACTTTAGAATTCCTGCCGATGGTAGGGATTTAAACTACAATAAATATTTTTCAGAAGGCACACCGGAAGTTAATAACTCAAATGAATATCACTCTAACAATACCACAATATTAGATGTTGAAGGGATGAAAAAATTACTATTAAAATTACCCATCATTAGAAGAGATATTTTAGGTGACACAGATTCATCGGGACAATATCAGTATTAAAGATGTTACAAATTGGCATAACAGGGAAAAATGGTTTAATTGGTTGGCACTTATATAATAGATTGTCTCTATTAAAAGATGAATACGAGCTAATTGATTTTCAGAGAGATTACTTTGAAAATCAAATTTTGCTTGATGAATTTGTATCAAAATGTGATATTATAATTCATCTTGCTGGTGTGAATAGACACAATGATATAGAGTTTATTTATAAAACTAATTTAGAATTAGCAACTAAATTAGTTGATTCATTTATTCGAACTAAATTTAAAGGGATTGTTGTTTTTTCATCTTCAATACAAGAGGAGAGCGATAATCCATTTGGCAATTCAAAAAAAGCTGCAAGGGAATTGTTTAATAATTGGGTTAATGAAAGCGGGGCAAAATTTAAAGGGCTAATTATTCCTAATGTATTTGGATCATTTGGCATTCCTTACTACAATTCAGTTGTTTCAACCTTTTGTCATCAATTAGTAAATAATGAAACTCCTAAAATTAAAGTTGATGCGAATCTTAACCTAATTTATATTGACGATTTAATAAAAAAAATAATTGAGCAGTTTGAATCAATAAAAAAAGAAACTTTAATCAAGATTGATCATACCGACGAATACAGGGTTTCGCAAATTTTAGAACTACTATTAAAATATAAAAGCAAGTATTTTGAAAATGGAGAAATTCCAAAATTTCAATCTGCATTTGAGTTGAATTTGTTTAATACATTCCGATCTTATTTTAATTTAACAAATCACTTTCCTATTAAGTATAAAAACAATGTTGATGAAAGAGGAAATTTTGTTGAAATAATAAGACAAGAAACCGGAGGGCAAGTTTCCTTCTCTACGACGAAAAAAGGAATCACAAGAGGCAATCATTTTCATACCCGCAAAATTGAAAGGTTTTCAGTAATCAATGGTAAAGCATTAATACAATTAAGAAAAAAAGGGACTTCAGAAATATTTAATTATTATTTATCTGGCGACGAGCCAGCCTATGTGGATATGCCAATTTGGTACACGCACAATATTACAAATATTAGCGATGAAGATTTGTATACAATATTTTGGATTAATGAATTTTATGATTCCAATGACTCAGATACATATTTTGAAAGAGTATAATAAGCTGTTGGCAGTCAGTTATCAGCAATCAGCTGAAAAAACAGTTGGAAATGAAAGATTTTAGAAATTTATTAGTTTGGGAAAAAGGACATCACTTAGCCTTGTTTGTTTATAAACAGACAAATAATTTTCCAAAAGAAGAAATGTATGGATTAACCTCTCAGATTAGAAGAGCTTCTTCTTCGATTCCAATTAATATTGCAGAAGGTTGTGGGCGAGGTAGTGATGCTGATTTTGCTCGTTTTCTACAAATCGCTTTTGGTTCTGCAAGTGAAACTGAGTATTTGTTACTTTTATGTTTTGAATTAGGATACCTATCTAAAGTTCAATATTTAGAAACGAATACCTTGATACAAGAAATAAAAAAAATGTTAGCTAAGTTAATTAGCACAATAAGAAAAAAATAACATAAGCAGAATGCAGTCAGCTGATAGTTGATTGCTGAACGCCGAAAGCTAAAATATATGAAAGCACGCTTAAAAGTAATGACGGTTGTTGGAACGCGACCAGAGATTATCCGACTCTCTCGAGTAATGGCAAAACTTGACGAATCTAAAGTTATTGAACACATCATAGTTCATACTGGGCAAAATTATGATTACGAACTAAACCAAATTTTCTATGATGATTTAGATATTAGAAAGCCAGATTATTTTTTAAATGCAGCAGGAGCTACTAGTATCGAAACAATTGGAAATATTTTAATTAAAATAGATCCATTGTTGGAAGAATTAAAACCTGATGCTTTTTTAATTTTAGGAGATACAAATAGCTGCTTGTGTGCCATTCCAGCAAAAAAACGCCATATCCCTATATTTCACATGGAAGCTGGTAACCGTTGTTTTGATCAACGCGTACCAGAAGAAACCAATAGAAAAATTGTTGATCATATTTCGGATGTTAATTTAACCTATAGTGCTATAGCTAGAGAATATTTGTTAAGAGAGGGTTTGCCGGCTGACCGAATTATAAAAACTGGCTCACCAATGTTTGAAGTACTAAATCATTACATGTCATCCATAGAGGCTTCAGATGTATTAAATCGTCTAGCTTTAGAAAAACACAAATATTTCGTTGTATCAGCCCATAGGGAAGAAAATATTAATAATCAATCTAATTTTAATGGATTGATTAATTCATTAAATCTTGTTGCAGATAAATTTGACTTACCTGTCATTGTAAGTACTCATCCCCGTACAAGAAAGATGATTGACACTGCAGGATTGAGCTTACATAAAAATATTCAACTATTAAAGCCATTAGGGTTTAATGATTATAATGCTTTACAATTACATTCGAAGGCTGTTCTATCTGATAGCGGAACAATTTCTGAAGAGTCTTCAATTTTGAATTTCCCAGCCCTAAATATCAGACAAGCGCATGAGCGTCCTGAGGCAATGGAAGAAGCATCAGTGATGATGGTTGGATTAAATCCAGATAGAATTTTGCAAGGTTTGATCCAAATAGAATTTCAAAAGAGAGGAGAGGGAAGATCATTTAGAAGGGTTGCAGATTATTCCATGCCAAATGTATCTGATAAGGTAGTGAGAATTATTATTAGTTATGTAGATTATATTAAACGAACTGTTTGGAGAGAAATTTAAAAAGATGAAAATTTTATTTGTTTCTCAATATTTCTATCCAGAAACATTCAGAGGAAATGAATTGGTGTTTGATTTAGTTCTAAAAGGGCACGATGTAACTGTCTTAACTGGCAAGCCTAATTATCCAATAGGAAAATTTTATGATGGGTATAAATTCTGGGGTGTCCAAAAAGAGAATATAAATGGTGCAAAAGTAATCAGAATCCCAACATACCCAAGAGGAGATGGCAGAGCAATGAATCTAGTATTAAATTATGTCTCCTTTTTCTTGTTCTCATATCCATATTGTACGTTTAAGTTAGTTGAAAAGTTCGAAGTAATATTTGTTCAACAGCTATCACCAATTACGATGTCCTTACCGGCAATTTGGGCAAGGAAAAAGAACAAGGACGCTAAATTATATATTTGGGTTTTAGATTTATGGCCAGAGTCCCTTACTGCTATTCTAAGGATACGCAATAAAATTGTAATCAGAGCGCTAGATAAATTAGTTAGATATATTTATTCTAAAGCCGATTACATTTTAATAAGCTCTAAGTCTTTCGAAAAATATATTAATCAAAGAGCACCCCAAAAGACGGTTTTATATTTTCCCAATTGGGCCGAGAGTGTATATGAAGAGTTATCAACAAAAGAATTTGATATTCCTAAGATACCTGATGGTTTTAATATAATGTTTGCTGGTAATATTGGAGAGGCTCAAGATTTTGAAACAATTCTAAATGCTGCTGAGTTAACTCAAAATGAAAAGATAAATTGGATAATAATTGGTGAAGGAAGAAAGCTTGATTGGGTTAGAAAACAGGTTGATTCGAGGGTATTAAAAAATGTTTATATATACGGAAGGTATCCAATAGAGACAATGCCTAGTTTTTTTAAGCAAGCTGATGTCATGCTTTTAACTTTAAACAATTCTGCAGTATTTAATCTAACCGTTCCAGCTAAATTACAAGTATATTTATCTTCAGGTAAAATAATTTTAGGCGCAATTAATGGGGAGGCAAATTCAATAATAAACGAAAATAAGATTGGGATATCTACAGAGGCTGGCAATTATAAAGCGTTAGCAGAAAATGCATTAGTTCTTAAATCTTTAACTAAAGAACATAAAATTGAAATGGAAAAAAAATCTCGTGATTTATACTATTCGAGTTTTTCCAAGAGACTTCTTTTAGACAATTTAGAAAAAACCTTTAAACAAAACAGTAATCTTGGATAGAATTGCCGCCCTTTTTCTTTTAATAGTTCTTTCACCCATATTTCTTTTACTTTCAATTGCTATTTTAATTGAAGACAGTCTCCCGGTTTTCTTTACGCAAAAACGAGTTGGCGTTAATTATACTTTTTTTCAGATTTACAAGTTTCGAACAATGAAGAAAAGCACGCCGAATGTCGCCACACATTTATTGGATAATTCTACTCAATATTTATTAAAAATAGGTGGCATTCTGCGAAAATTTAGTTTGGATGAACTGCCTAATCTTATTAATATCATTAAAGGTGAAATGGTTTTTGTCGGTCCTCGCCCTGCTTTATATAATCAAGATGATTTAATGTCACTTAGAATAGCAGCAGGAATAGATAAATTAAAACCGGGAATAACAGGTTGGGCTCAAATTAATGGTCGTGATGAGATTTCAATTGAGGCCAAAGTAGAGTTTGAAAAAGAATATCTCAAATGCAAATCTTTTTGGTTTGATATAAAGATTGTGTTGCTCACATTTATATTAGTGCTAATGAGAAGAGGAGTCAAACATTAACTTAATTTTAATAAAATAAAAAAAGTGGATACGAAAAATCAAAACCACACCATGTCTAAATTTTCTTTTGAGAGAAATTTTTATCTACTCTTATTAGATATTTTTGTTTTTTTATTAACTCCTTTAGCTTCAATTGTAATTAGAAGAGGTGGATTTGAATCGATAAATATTTCAAATAGGGAATTTCAATTATTTATTATTTATTTGGTTTTCGTAAAGATTGCAATTTTTTATTTTCTAAAACTCTATTCTAGATTTTGGAGATTTGCTGGACTGAATGAATTTTCAAGAATAATTTCCGGTGGATTTTTTATTCTTGTAATCGAAACAATAACTTTAAACATAAATCGAATTAATTTTAATGTTTTACAAAACATACCCCCATTTTCTTTCCCTATAATTGATGTTTTTTTAACACTAAGTTATTTTGGATTAATTAGATTTAGTTTCAGAATTTTAAATCAAGCAAAAACAATTGGAACAAATGGCAATTCAAAAGATAAAAAAAATACAATCATTATTGGTGCTGGATCATCTGGGCTAAGATTGTTACGAGAAATCACCGATTCGAATATATCGAAATATTATCCTGTTGCATTTCTTGATGATGACCCTATAAAATTAAAAAAATATCTAAACGGAGTAATTGTTGCAGGTGATATAGATTTTTTAGCACAAGCAATAGAAAAATATTCTGCTGATCAAATTATAATTGCAATCAATAATTTAGACGGAACTAAAATAAAAAAAATCACAGAAGTTGCAACTCCTTTAAATATTAGTATAAAAACATTGCCACATTATGCTGAATTTCTTGATTACACTTTTGGTATAAAACAATTAAGACCAATAAGCGTTGAGGATTTATTAAATAGACCAGCAAAAAAAATAGACTTTGAAAAAATTTCTACAGAAATAAATGGAAAAAATATTTTAGTAACAGGAGCTGGGGGTTCAATAGGTTCAGAAATCTGTCGACAATTAATAAAAATGGGACCTGCCTCGTTAATATTATTAGGGCATGGAGAAAATTCAATTTTTGAAATTCAAAACGAATTATTTCTAAATCAAAACCAAGTAAAAATCAAATCCATAATTGCTGATATAAGAGATTCTAAAAGAATGAAAAAAGTATTTTCTGAAAATAGAATCGATTTAATATTTCACGCCGCGGCGCATAAACATGTTCCTTTAATGGAGGAAAATATTTCTGAGGCAGTAACAAATAATATTCTTGGGACATTGAACTTATGTGAATTATCAATAAAACATAATGTTAAAAATTTGATTTTAATATCAAGCGATAAAGCTGTGAATCCAACCTCAACAATGGGTGTAACAAAACGAATTGCTGAATTGATAATAAAAAAATATGCTTCAAAATATAAAAGGAAATTTTCAGCGGTAAGATTTGGAAATGTATTAGGAAGTAGAGGAAGCGTTATTCCAATTTTCAGAAAACAATTAGAAGAAAATAATCATGTTACCGTTACTCATCCAGACATTACAAGATATTTTATGACAATCCCTGAAGCATCTGGACTTGTAATACAATCTTCATCTCTTTCAAATGGAGGAGAAATATTTACATTGGATATGGGAGAGCCAATAAAAATAATTGATTTAGCAAAAAATTTAATTTTGTTAAGTGGAAAATCGTTAAATAAAGTTGAAATAAGATTTACTGGTTTAAGACCTGGGGAAAAACTTTTTGAAGAACTTAGTTTGGATAGCGAGAAGATTACTAAAACATTAAATGAAAAAATATTTATTACAAAAGATATTACTAATGGAGAATTAGATATTGATAAATCTTTTGGAATATTTATAACTCAAATCGAGCAATTAGTTGAATCTGCAAATGAAGGGAATAAAAAAAATATAATTGCGCAAATTAGCAAATTAGTTAAAGAATACAAGCCTGGACACATCTTTAATTAAGCAGAAAGTTTTCCCCATCATCCCACCGTTTTATCCCATCAGTCTTAAACTAACAAGTATTAATTGAATATTTTAAATTATATAAATCAGAATAAAAAAGATTTTATTATTTTTTTTATTCTATGTGCTGAGATATTTGTATTTCATGCTACAGCTAAAAACAGAATTTATATTTCAACTTTTATTTTAATGCCATTGATCAGTTTAATTGGCACTTATTATTTTTTAGATAAGCAAATTATTGAAGTTGCAAAAAGGATAGTTAAAAATAATTTGGTTTATTTTATTTTTATTTTGTATTTGGTTACAACTTTATTTTATTCTCCAGTTACTGTTTATGGCGTTTCTAAAATTTTAGGATTAACAATTTTTATTTTACCAATAAGTATAAAAATTTTATATTTAAAAGAAAACTCATCAAAAGAAATTTTAAAACAGTTCGCTTACATAATTATTTTAACTGGGATAATTCTATCTGTAATACTTTTTTACTTGTGGCCAATAAAATATGATGGAACTAAAAGTTTTTTAATTTGGAGTCACAATGGGTTAGGTAGGTATCTTGCGTTTTCAATAATTACTTATATCATTTTGTATCACTCAATTAAAATTGAAAGTGTAAAAGAAAGAATATTTTATTATTCGATATATTTTATTATTTATTTAGCACTTTATTTAACAGCGCTAAGAGCGGCATATTACGGAGTTCACATAGTATTAGTTTTGTATTATTTATTTAATTACAAAAATAAAAATCTGAAGATGGATTATCTTTTTTATATTATTGTTTTTGTTATTATTCAAATTGCGGATAAATATTTATTTAGCAACATTACCGTTGATCGATTTAAAATTATTGAGGGCTTATCTAAAAGTGTTATTTCTAATGATGCCTCGCTTGGAGCAAGATTAATAATGTGGAGGGAATCTGTTGAAGTTATAAAAAATAATTTTATTTTTGGGATTGGTATTGGTGGCTATCCATCAGTAAGTAAGATCGCAGCTCAATTACTTTATCCGCATAATATTTTTTTAGAATTATTCCTTGAAACAGGATTAATCGGAATTACATTATTTACATATTTATTTTTAAATACTTTAAAAACTTTAATCGTTAAAAAAGATGTATTATTTTATTTCTTTATTCTATACTCGTTTTATGGTTTATTTATTGGGGATATTTCATTTATGAAAATAATATTCATCTCTATTATATTAAACAACATTAGTAAAAATGAAAAAAATTAGTTTATTAGTTTTAATTTTATTTAGTAAAACATTTGCTCAAATAAACTCTCCAATTATTATTGATATACATTTTACCGAGAAACAAAAATTATACATTTCAAATAATAAAATTCATTCTTCAATTTATCCTTTTACCCCAAACCCAATTACAGATAGCATTTACAACGCTTTATCTGAAATTACAATTGATAGTTCGGAAACACTTTCACATAGAAAAATATTTAGTGAGAATTTGATAGAGTATAAATTTGAAAATCAAAAAACAATTATAAACTTTTATCCCGATTTCCAGGTTGGACGAGATATAAATGGCAAAAGAAATATTTACATAAATACAAGAGGTTTTGAACTTAAATCAGATATTTTAAATAATTTATTTTTCTCAACTTTATTTTATGAAAATCAAGCAAAGTTTCCAAAATATTACGAAGAGAAAGTAAAAAAAATTGGCATTGTGCCCGGGCAAGCCGATATGTTTGCTGAATCAAGTGTAATTGATTGGGCGTATAGTAAAAGTATTTTATCGTACACGCCAACTAATAATTTAAATTTTTTATTAGCTTACGACAAACAATTTATTGGTGATGGCTATCGATCTGTAATTCTTTCAGACGCTTCTTCAAATTATCCTTTTCTGCGATTTACTTTTTCATTTGAACCATTTGTTTATGTTTCTTCAATCAGTCAAATTTTATATCCTAATAATGGGATAGTAAATAATTTAGTTGGCTTTGAAAGAAAATGGTTTTTATTTCATTACTTGGATTGGAATATTACAGATGATTTAACTGTTGGTTTTTTTGAGTCAATGACATGGGCAGATTCTCATAATTCAATTAAAAGAGGATTTGATTTTACATACATGAATCCATTTTTATTTTTAAGGCCTGTTGATAGAAAAAATGCTTCAGCAGATAATGCAATAGTTGCATTAAATGTAAAATATAATTTAAGCCACAAACAAAATTTATATGCGCAATTTTTACTTGATGAATTTACTCTGAAAGAATTATTTTCAAATTCTGGTTATTGGGCAAATAAATATGCTTTTCAATTGGGCTTGAGAGGATTTGAAAAAATTAAAACTGGAAGATTTAATTATCTATTAGAATATAATCATGTAATGCCATTTACTTTCTCGCAAGTAAATCCTATTACGAATTATGGAAATTATTATCAACCATTGGCGCATCCAACTGGTGCAAATATGAATGAACTTCTTGGTTTTATAAATTTTAAATTTGAAAATATTAATTTATTTTTTAAAGTAAATCAAATAAATTCCGGTTTGGATACTGCAAATTATAATTTTGGGGGAGATATATTTAAATCCTATCAAACGAGATCTTTTGAATATGGCAATAAATTATTACAAGGATTGAAAAATAATTCTTTATTCATTGAGACTTCAATAAATTATATTATAAATCCAATTACAAATTTAAGAGTTGAAGTTGGATTGTTATATAATAGAGAAAAAAACAAGAACTCAACTCAAAATAATTTAACTACTTTTATTGGTTTGCGAAGTTCTTTCCGAAATTTATACTTTGATTATTAATTAAACCTGTTTTACTCAAATTCAAAAAGGGACTTTAAGTCCCTTTTTTATTTTATCTCGCTCAACAGAAATCTTCAAAAATTTCCTTCATCAACATCTTTTACAAATTTTATTACGCCATCAAAAAAAACTTTCTGATCGTCCCACATACTCATATGGCTTCCATTCGGGCAAAATAAAAATCTTCCTTTTTTAACTTGCGTGCTCATCCATTTCATATATT